>NZ_JBEXUE010000020.1:0-46211 GCF_040614275.1 Streptosporangium sp. NPDC006013 | reverse complement strand
TGATTACCCCCAGTCACGGCGCTTCGAAGTGGATTGTGGAATTACCGCTTGGTTTCCTAGAGTGATCAGGCACGCCGTACCCCCTTCCCCTCAGGGATACCGGATGCCTGAAACGTGGCCGCTCGCCGGGCACCTCCCCACGACCGTCGGGATGGCCCAGCCCGTCCGCAGTAACGACCTCACTCTGCGTGAGGACGCCTCCGAAGAACTCCGGAGGCTCGTTTTGCGTGCCAAAACCGGAGACACGGATGCTTTTGGCACGCTCTATGATCGCTACCTCACCCTGGTCTACCGCTATGTCTATTTCCGGGTCGGCTCACACCCGCTGGCCGAGGATCTCACGAGCGAGACCTTTCTCCGCGCGCTCCGCCGGATCACTGACTTCACGTGGCAAGGGCGTGATTTCGGGGCCTGGCTCGTGACCATCGCGAGGAACCTGATCACCGATCACTTCAAGTCCGGCAGGTACCGTCTTGAGGTCACAACGGCCGAGGTGATCGACACCCCGCTCGACGGCCCGCACATCCCGGAGAACGCCGTCGTCATCTCGATGATCAGCGACCGGGTGCTCAGCGCCGTCCGCGACCTGGGCCCCGAGCAGCAGGAGTGCGTGGTGCTGCGCTTCCTGCACGGCATGTCGCTGGCGGAGACCGCGCTCATCATGGGCAAGAAGAGCGGCGCTATCAAGGCGCTGCAGTTCCGCGCGATCCGCTCCCTGGCCCGCGCGCTCCCCTCGGACCTGGGCTGACGCCGCGTCCGCGCCCCTTACCCCGCCCCAAAGGACCCCGCCCGGGGGAGCCTGCGGGAAGAATCCCGCGTCCGGCCGGGCGCAAGAGGATTGTTCACCATGCCGATGCCGGTGCGGCGCGTAACCTGACGTGCGGAGTCGTCGTTAGGCAAGTGACACCGATGGATCATGAGCTGGGGGCGGCAGGGAGCGTTCATGGGGAAGTGGCTGCCCGGAATCTCACGGAGATCGCAGGCTCACATCCAAAACCGCGTGTCGCGCCTCGGTAACCGCATGGCGGCCACCCCCCGTCCCGAGTTCCACGCCAGGCTCCGCGAGCAGCTCACCCAGCCCCCTCCCGGAGAGGACCTCGCGGAGCGGCCGCCGACCGGCCCGCGCCACTCCCGGCGCAGACCTCGTACGGGGCTGTTCACGCAGCTGCTGAGCGTCGTCCTGGTGGCCGCGATGGTCACCTCCGGTATATGGACCTCCCGGTCGATGCCCGGTGACACCTTCTACCCGCTCAAGCGCGCCGCCGAGAGGACGCTGTTCCACCTGAGCACCGACGAGGCCGAGCGGGCCGACCGCTCCTTCGGCTACGCGGAGACCCGTGCCCGCGAGGTCGAGGAACTCCTGGGCTCCGGCGAGCGCGAGGACATGATCGGGGAGACCCTCCAGGCGATGGAGGACACCACTCGCTCCGCGGTGACCTCCCTCAGGCAGGTCCGGCGCCGTGACGCCGCGAACGCCAGGGAGCTCAAGCGCTTCGTCCAGAAACAGCGCACCCAGATCAGTGGGATGATCCCCAAGATGGATGCCGAGGATCAGATCAAGGCCCACGTCTACCTCAACTACATCGACGGTCTGGCTCCACCCGACTAGCCTGTTCCGTCCAGGTCGTGCCATGCCGTATGACAGCGAGACGTCACATTTGGCTAACACGGCGGCTACCGATCTACCCCCCGTGTCCCGGTTAAGCTGAGGTGCTATGAGGCGGCTACTACGACGACGGGGCGAAACGGCGACGGTCGGGGAGCAGGCGGCCGGGGAGGTCGCGGCCGCGGCCGCCGTGGCGATGCCGATGGCCGAACCCGACCCGGTGGCCGCCGCCTTCTTCGACGTCGACAACACCATGATGCGCGGCGCGTCCATCTACCACTTCGCCCGGGGCCTCGCCTCCCGGGGCCTGTTCACCAGCAAGGACCTGTTCAGGTTCGCGCTCGGCCAGGCGGTCTTCCGGGTCCGCGGCGACGAGAACCCGGCCCACATCGCAGAGGCCAGGGAGACCGCGCTGGCGTTCGTGGCGGGCAGCAAGGTCGAGGAGATCATCCGGCTCGGTGAGGAGATCTACGACGAGGTGATGGCCGACCGCATCTGGGCGGGCACCCGCGCCATCGCGCAGGCACACCTCGACGCCGGCCAGCGAGTCTGGCTGGTCACCGCGACCCCGGTGGAGCTGGCCCGCGTGATCGCCCAGCGCCTCGGCCTGACCGGTGCCCTCGGCACCGTCGCTGAGACCGAGAACGGCGTCTACACCGGCCGCCTGGTCGGCGACCTGCTCCACGGCCCGGCCAAGGCGGAGGCCGTCAGGGCTCTGGCCCGCAGGGAGGGGCTCGATCTGACCCGCTGCTCCGCCTACAGCGACTCGGCGAACGACCTGCCGCTGCTCTCCCTGGTCGGCCATGCCACCGCGATCAACCCCGACGCCGAGTTGCGCGACTTCGCCAGGGAGAACGGCTGGGAGATAAAGGACTTCCGCACGGGCCGCAAGGCGACCTTGATCGGCCTGCCCATCGCGGCGGGCGCCGGGGCCCTCGCGGGGAGCATCGCCGCCGCCATCGCCCTGCGCCGCCACTACCGTTCCGGCGGCTGACCCACCCGCCGCTCCGGCGCCCGCAGGACGGCCTGGCGCGGCTCCGGTCAGCCTGCCGTACCGGCGGCCGTGATCCGGTCCAGCAGCGCGGACAGTTCCCGGTTGACGGCCTCCGGGCGTTCCAGGCCGATCATGTGGCCGGCCTCGGGGAACACGACCAGCCTGGCGCCCGGCAGGGCCTCGGCGATGCGCCTGCTGTGCGCCGGTGGAGTGAGACGGTCACGGTCCCCGACCATGACAAGCGTCTCGACCCCGCCGAACGCGGCCAGCGCGGCCAGCTTGTCGTGGATGAGAAAGTCACGAAAGAAACCGACCATGACCTCCGTCGGGGTGGCCGCGGCCATGTCGTTGACGAAGCGCACGTGCTCGCGCGGGGCGCGGGGCCCGAAGGCGACGTACCGGGTCATCGGCAGGTTGGTGCGAGATTTGAGGGCCACGCTGCGGTCGATGAGCGTGCCCCTGGCCAGCATGCGTTCGAACATGAGGGGCGTGACGCACGGGGCGAGCCGCCCGATCGGCCCGGGGAGCCCGAACGTGCTGCCGTTCAGCTGCCCGGACGACGTGCTCAGCAGGGCCACTCCCGCCACCCTGGCGGCGAACGTCTCCGGATGCCGCCCGGCGAACGCCATGACCGTCATACCGCCCATGGAGTGGCCGACGAGGACCACCGGCAACCCCTCGGGCACGGTGGCCTCGATCACTGCGGCGAGGTCGTCACCAAGCTGATCGACGGTGCAGGCGTCGAGGGCACCCGCCGAGGAGGCGCCGTGCCCGCGCTGGTCGTAGAAGATCAGGGTGGTCCGGCCAGCGAGCGCCTCGCGCTGGAAGTGCCAGCAGTGCCTGTTCATCACCCAGCCGTGCGTGAAGATCACAGCCAGCTCGGGCGCCCCGGCCTCCTCGATGTCGACCGCGAGCCGCACGCCGTCACCGGTGGTGACGGTGGCCGACCGGCCGCGGTGCCCGCCGAGCACCGTGCCCGCGTATGCCCTGCGCCGCCGTACGGCGACTCCCAGTACCGCCCCCACGGCCAGCCCGGCGATGGCGGCCCCTGTCGCGGTACGGCCTGCGCCCATGACCACTCCCTTGATCCGGAAGACCGATGTTGAGCACACCATACCTACAGAAAGCACTCGTTGTTAGACGCCGTGACTAATAAAAATCGCCCCCGCTTGTCCGCCGAGCGCGCGCTCACGCGACAGGTCTCCATCCGGATCGGCGGGAGGCCGGAGAGCCTCAGAAGAAGGGCGGGAACGCGTGGCCGCGCTGGAGCCGGAGCTCGTCCAGCTGCTGCTGGATGGTCTCCCGGACCTGGTCCGTGAGGTTGAGGACCAGCATCGGGTCGTCGGCGTCGGCCGGGTCGAACTCGTCGGTACGGATCGGCTCACCGAAACTGATCATCCACTTGGACGGGAGCGGGACCAGCCCGAGGAGCCCGAACCAGGGGAACAGCGGCGTGACCGGCAGGTAGGGAAGGCCGAACACTCTGGCCAGGAGACGCAGGTCACCGATCTTGGGGTAGATCTCCTCGGCGCCCACGATGGCGCAGGGAACGATCGGCACGCCCGCGCGGATGGCGGAGGCGACGAAGCCGCCCCGCCCGAAGCGCTGTAACCGGTAGCGATCGGAGAACGGCTTGCCGACCCCCTTGAACCCCTCGGGAAAGACGCCGACGAGTTCGCCCTTGCGGAGCAGCCGGTCGGCGTCCTCGCGGCAGGCGAGGGTGTGGCCGGTCTTACGGGACAGATGCCCGAGCACCGGGAGCCGGTAGACCAGGTCGGCCCCCAGCAGGCGGAGCGCGCGGCGCGCGGGATGTTCGTCGTGCAGGGCCACCTGCAGCATGAGCCCGTCAAGCGGGAGGGTGCCCGAGTGGTTGGCCACGACCAGGGCGCCGGAGTCGCCGGGCACGTTGTGCAGGCCGACGGTCTCGGTGCGAAACCAGTGGCGGTACAGCGGGCGGATCAGCTCCAGCAGCACCCTGTCGGTGAGCTCGGGATCGAACCCGAACTCGTCGACCTCGTACTCTCCGGTCACCCGGCGCCGCAGGAAGGCGAGCAGTTCGGCCAGCCGCTGATCGTCGCCTCCGCCCGTCGGCGGCCCGGGGAAAGGCTCGTCCGGCGTCTCCTCGGAGACAGGCTCGCCAAGGGTGCGGGCGCGGGTGATGGGAATCACCTCGGCCTCCCGGCTCTCCCCTGCCGTCTCGGTCATTCCGTCACCGCCCGGGACAGCATGTCCATCATGGCGGCGGGAAGGCCACCGGCCAGATTCCGCGCGCGGATGAAATCCTCGAAGGCGGTGGCGGTGGAGAACTTCGGCTTCCAGCCGAGAGCCGCGGACAGCAGGGTGGTGTCGACCACCCGGCCGTGACACATCAGGCGGAGTTGCTCGGGGGAGAAGTCGACCAGCCCCGCACCGCGGGCGAGGTCGCCCATGAGACCGAAGACGGGAGAGGGCATCGGAAGCGAAAGCAGGCCCACCCTGCGCGCGCACTGCGACAGGAGCAGCACGCCGTCCCCGGCCACGTTGAACGTGCCGGGGTGGTCCTCCATCGCCATCCGCCGCAGCACCTCGACCGCGTCGTCCTCGTGAACGAACTGCAGCCGCGGGTCGAACCCGAACACGGTCGGCAGGACGGGCTGGGCGAAGTAACGCGTCAGTGGGGAGTCGACGCCGGGACCCATGAAGTTGGCGAACCTGAGCGTCGACACGACCATGTCGCGGCGCCGCCTGGCAAAGCCCCGGACATAGCCCTCCACCTCGGAGGCGTCCTTGGCATAGCCGTGGCTCGGCGGCTCGGCCGGCTCGGCGTTCTCGGTGAAGACCGCGGGATCGTGCGGGGAGGAACCATAGACGGCGGTGGTGGAGCGCACGACGACACGGCGGACCGTCGCGGACCGCTGACAGGCACCGAGCAACTGCATGGTGCCGATGACGTTGTGCTCCTTCATGAGTGCCCGGCCACCGCTCCGGGGAGGAGCGCTCACCAGGCTCATGTGAACGACGGTGTCGATGTCGGCGGCCGCGATCACCTGCGCGATGTCGGGGCTGCGCAGATCGACGCGGACGAACTCCGTCCGGCCGAGAGGTACGCCGCCATCACCTGAGAGCGAAGGCGGCGGCACCGTATCCACTCCGATGACCCGGTCGATATCCGGGTCATCCGCGAGAACGCTCGCCACTCGGGCGCCGATGTGGCGCGAGACCCCGGTGACAAGCACGGTGTGGGTCATCGGCGCCTCGCAGATCCGCGCTGTTACTTCTTGTTACGCCGCTGGATGCGGGTCTTCTTCAGAAGCTTGCGGTGCTTCTTCTTCGCCATGCGCTTACGGCGCTTCTTGATCACAGAGCCCACGGGACCCCCAGGTAGCTGGTAGCCGAGAATGTCAAACCGGCATGCGATAGCACACCGGCACAACAGACTACCGGCGATCCACGGTAGATCGCCCCTGGGGGGACCCCGGGCACATCAACTCACGACGTGGCGTACACGTCGCTACCTCGACGAGACAGAGACCTGTCACACACCGACCGCACCGGAAATCATGCTCCGGCACGACCGGAAGGGACAGACTCACGAGCCGTCAGCGCGCCTCGCCCACCTCACGGCCGGATGTTCCCTCCACCGGCCGCTCGGCTCGGCGCACCGAGCCCCCTGTCTCAACCTGCCTCGATGTAGGCATCCCTGAGATAATCGTGCACCGCCTGCTCAGGCACCCGGAAGGATCGACCGACCCGGATGGCCGGCAGCTCGCCCGAATGCACGAGTCGGTACACAGTCATCTTGGACACCCTCATGACAGTGGCCACTTCTGCCACCGTCAGGAACTTCACCTCGCTGAGAGGTCTTTCGCCTGCACCCATCGGACGCCTCTTCCGCACGTGTATCCGGGTTATCCCCACTGGTGCCATTGCTCACGCACGTGTACTGCCGTCAGCGTAAGTCGGGAGGCCGGGCACGCAAACCCCCTATTTTCTCAGCCCTCTGAGCCTCACGTCAGTGAAACCGACAAAATCGCTGGCCAGCAGCCGGACCGTGCCCCTATTTTCGATCTTGGAACGGACCAACTGTCTCCTATTAGAGTCGCCCACAATCACCAAAAAGTTGGCAAACGGTCGGCGAGCTCCGTGGAATGCAGGCGCGAAATACCTGTATAGGGATGACCCAATTTGCGCATCCCCCGTCTCAGAGGGCTCGCGCGACCCTCTCGACCAGGTGGTGTGTCAGCGGTTCGTAATACCTCGGTAGCACGTTGTCATCGAGCGGGACGGTCACCGCGATCTTGCCCTCGGCCTCCCCGACGAAGAGCGCGGGATCGTTGCTGTCGGCGAATCCGACGGTGAGGATGCCCGCCTCGCCCGCCGCTCCGGCCCAGCCGTGGTCGGCGATCACCAGATCGGGACGGTCCGCGTCGAGCTCGGCGATCATGGCCCGCATCGGGGCGGGGTCGTGGGTGTGCACGAAGGCGCCCTTGTCGTCGAGCATCGCGACGTCGTCCAGATAACGGATCTTGCGCCTGCGCCCGAACCCGCTGCCCCAGTACGACCACCCCTCGGCCGGGCTCATCAGGACCGCCCCGCGCGCCCTGAGCATCCGGGCCAGGGCCAGGTGAATGGTGAGCAGGCCGGTGGGGTGCCCGGTGGCGATCAGGATCTGCGGATTCTCCCTGCCGAGCACTCCCGCGATCGTGTCGCCCATCTTCTCGACCGCCTCGATCGTGCGGTCGGGGTCGATGGTGTCCTGACCCTCCCGGTGCAGCGGATCGGCCACCACCCCGGCGGACTTGGCCATCAACTCCAGCACGTCCCGATAGGACCAGGCTCCGTCCACGGTCAGCCCGAACATGTAGTGCGGATCACGGTTGGCCAGCGACCGGTAGTGGTCCAGGTTGTTCTCCCGGCTGGTCGCCACATCACCGGCGATCCGAGTCCGGACCAGGTGCTCACGAAGCTCAGCACGGGTCATCGGTATACCAGTCCAATTCGCCCACGGACACTCGTGTCACGGGAGGGGGTCGAGGCCGTGGAAGGGGAAGATGGCTTTTCTTGTCGCCATGATGGCTCGGTCGATCGGGTCTGCTGGGTCATAACCGGCGGAGAAATCGCTGAATTCCGGATTCCGGCCATCGGTCAGCGTCAGGGGTGCCGACTGGTTGGTCCGTTCCTTGACGAACGTGCGCCACGCCCCGGGAGTGGCGGTCCTCGGGTCGAGCGGGTGGCCCGCCACCTCCGCGATCAGGTGGGTCCACGCCCGGGGCACGACCTGCACCAGCTCGTACCCTCCGCCACCGGTCACGACCCATCGCCCGCCCGCGGTCTCGTGGGCCAGTTCGTGCAGCGCCGCGTACGCCATGCGCTGGCCGTCCAGACTGAGCATCAGGTTGGCCAGCGGGTCGAGGGCGTGACTGTCGCAGCCGTGCTGGGTGACCAGGACCTCGGGGGCGAACTCCCGCAGCAGCGGCGGGACCACCGCGTGGAAGGCCCGCAGCCAGTCGCTGTCGCCGCAGCCGGCGGGTAGGGCCACGTTGACCGCAGTGCCCTCCGCGCCGCTCTCATTGGGGAAGCCCGTACCGGGGAAGAGCGTGCGGGGGCTCTCGTGCAGGCTGATGGTGAGAACCCTGGGATCGTCGTAGAACATCGCCTGCACGCCGTCGCCGTGGTGCACGTCCACGTCCACGTAGGCGACCCTGGACGCGCCCTGGGCCAGCAGCCACGCGATCGCCACACCCGGGTCGTTGTAGACACAGAACCCACTCGCCAGGGCGGGCATCGCGTGGTGCAGGCCGCCCGCGACGTTGACCGCGTGCTCGACCTCGCCGGTCCACACCGCGCGGGCCGCGGCCAGGCTGGCCCCGGTGATCAGCGCGGACGCCTCGTGGACCCCGACGAAGGCGGGATTGTCCTCGGTGCCGAGCCCGCAGGCCAGGTCGCGTCGCCCGGTGGCGGAGACCCGTTTGACCGCCTCGATGTAGTCACGCTTGTGAACGAGCGCCAGCTCGTCGTCGGTGGCGGGCGCGCATCCGCTCATCTCCACCAGGTCCAGCACGCCCAGTTCCCTGGCCAGCGCCATGGTCAGCTCGACCCGCACGGGCGCGAGCGGGTGCTCCGGACCGAAATCGTAGGAGATGAGCGCATCGTCCCAGACAACCCGCACGGATCGGCTCATGCGCACTCCCTGTCTGGTCGCGACGCCGCGCGCCACGGCCCGATCTTCCTACTCCCGGCTCGACGTTACCGCACGTGTACGGAATGCGGTTTACGCACGCGTCTCGGAGGACAGAGCGGTTTTCATCTGAGCGAAATATCCTAATTTATTGCTATTAACAGTTCCGGGTGCCGGGACACGAGACCGCTGCCTGGAGCACCCTCCGGACGGTGTGGTCAGGTGGGGTGCACCCGGCGCAGTCCCCGGACAGCGGGGACCAGGAGAAGTGAGGCGCATCCGGCGACCGCCACGATCGAGGACACCGTCAGCAGCTGCGGCGCACCTATCACCCCTGCCACCGGGCCGGCGAGCACCTGGCCGACCGGGACGAACAGGGTCGAGCCGGCGACCTCGTAGGCGGTGACCCGGTTGAGCGCCTCCGCGGGCACCTGGGTCTGGATGCTCGTGGCCCACATGACCGACCAGAACGCCCATCCCGCGCCGCCGATCACATGCGCGGCCATGAGGACCCCCTGCGGCGATGCCAGGGCGATGGAGAGCGGCTCCAGAGCGAAGCCGAACAGGCCGATCGCGCCGGCCATCAGCGGCCGTCCCGGGCGGACCCGCATGGCGATCAGACCGCCGACGACAGTGCCCGCGCCCGAGGCGGACATGACCAGGCCGTAGGCGGTCTCGCTGAGCCGCTCGGTGATCAGCACCGAGCCCAGCGGAATCATCGGGCCGAACAGGGTGACGCCGAAGACCGTCCAGACCAGGATCACCGACCACATCCAGGTCCTGGACCGGAACTCCTGCCAGCCACCGCGCAGGTCACGCCAGACCGACCGCGCCACGGCCTGGAAGGCGACCGCGGGCAGGCGCAGGAGGAGCAGGCAGAACGCGCTGACGGCGAACCCGGCGGCCTCGATCGCGAAGACGACGCCGACCCCCCAGAAGCCGACGATGGCACCGGCGACCCCCGGCCCGGCCAGCATCATGATCGACTCGGAGACGCGCAGGGTGGCGTTGGCCCTCTGCACGTCCCGCGCCACCCGCGGGACAGTGCTGGAGACCCCCGGCTGGTACATCGCGGCGGCGACACCGTTGACCGCGGAGATGACGAGGATCTGCCAAAGGTCCGGCCTGCCGGAGATGAACAGCGCCGCACTGATCCCCTGGGTCACCATCCGGACCGTGTCGGCGCCGATCATCATGCGGCGCGGCGTGAACCTGTCGGCGAACACCCCGCCGAACAGGATCAGCACCGCGAAGGGCGCCATCCAGGCGGCCAGCGCCAGCCCCACCCCGGTGGGACCGTAACCGAGCCCGCCCACCCCCACCGCCGTCGCGAACGGCACCATCGACGCGCCGAGCATGGAGATCGATCTGGCGGTGAAGAAGAGCAGGAAGCTCCGCGTCCAGACGGAGGGACCGCCGAGTTCCCGCTGATCATCATCCAGTACGGCCTGCCCCACGATGGCCCCATCTCCCCCGAAGTTCCGCGGAAAATGATGCCGTTATATAGGAAAATTTCCTAATAGATTTCCCGGCGGGGGCGAGCTCAGCCCTCGGCGAGCTGGCGTCCCCTGTCCCTGGCGGCCTCGATGGCGGCCAGGAAGGCGGCTCGGACGCTGTGCCGCTCCAGTTCGGCGATGGCGGCGATGGTGGTACCCCCCGGCGAGGTGACCGCCTCGCGCAGTATCACCGGGTGCTCGCCCGAGTCGCGGAGCATGATCGCCGCGCCGACGATCGACTGGGTGACCATGTCAAGGGCCGCGGCACGGGGCATGCCGAGCAGGATTCCGGCGTCGACCATGGCCTCGACGAGATAGAAGAAGTAGGCGGGACCGCTGCCCGACAGGGCCGTGGCCGCGTCCTGCTGAGCCTCGGGGATACGTAGCACCTTGCCGACCGGGCTGAACAGGTTCTCGGCGCGCTTGAGGTGCTCCTCGGAGGCGTGCGCTCCCGCCGAGATCACGCTCATCGCCTCGTCGACCAGCACCGGCGTGTTGGACATGACCCGGACCACCGGGATCTCGGCACCGAGCCGCGACTCGACGAACGAGGTCGTGATTCCCGCCGCCGCCGAGATGACCAGCCGGTCGGCCGGCAGGTGCGCCGCGATCTCGGCGAGCAGGAGCCCCATGTCCTGCGGCTTGACCGCGAGGATGATCGTGTCGGCGCTCTTGGCCGCCTCGGCGTTGGAGACCACCCGTATGCCGTACTGCTTCGCGAGGGCCTCGCCCCGCTCGGCACGTCGTGCCGTCGCCATCACGTCGCCCGGCTTGAACCCGGCTCTGAGCAGCCCGGACAGCAGGGCCTCCCCCATCTTGCCGGTTCCAAGAATCGCGATCATGTGAGCACCTCGAAATCAGGGATCGAAACTCCTCGCAGCCTATCGGCCCCGCCTTCCCGCGAAATCATCCAGCGCCGCTGGGTAGTGGCGATGTATGTGGACATACGCCATCGACATAAACCGCCATGCACCACGGGCCGACCGCACTACCCGTCGACAATGACCTCGTCACGGTCTCGGCGGTCATGGCCGAGGTACGGCAGCGCGGCATCGGGGTGCCCTGAACCGCCCAAGGCCCCGATCCGTCTTAGGGGTATGCGTATGATCGCGACTCCCATCCTGGCCGGAAGTCTCCTGCTGGCGCTGGGCTGCGGCACCGAACCCAGCGCCACCCCCTCGCAGCCGGTGAGCCGGAGCACCGCCCTTCCCGGCGGTCCCTCGGAGCCGGCGAGCCACACCGTGGCCCCCCGGGACGAACCCACCGGCGGCGGCCCCAGACCGA
Organism: Streptosporangium sp. NPDC006013; assembly: GCF_040614275.1. Taxonomy (NCBI): domain Bacteria; kingdom Bacillati; phylum Actinomycetota; class Actinomycetes; order Streptosporangiales; family Streptosporangiaceae; genus Streptosporangium; species Streptosporangium sp. NPDC006013. The sequence continues at coordinate 34,674 of NZ_JBEXUE010000020.1, read as the reverse complement.
CGAAGCCGGAGGGCCACACCGAGAATCCCCGCAAGGTCAGGTGGCTGAAGGCGACCCCGTCGAAGGACGGCCGGAGCCTGCGGATCATCTGGTGGTCCGGGGTGGAGCCGTGCAACGTGCTCGACCGGGTCACCGTACGGGAGACCTCCAAGCGGGTGACCGTCACCCTGTGGGAGGGCCCGAGCAGCAAGGCCCAGAACGTCGCCTGCATCGAGATCGCCATCCAGAAGGTGACGACGGTCAAGCTCAAGAAGCCGCTCGGCTCCCGCAAGGTGGTCGACGGCGCCCGCTGACGCGGCGCCCACCGGGGCTCGCGCGTCCAGAACGGGCCCCCGTCGGCGGTGACCGGACGGCCTCCGGTCACCGCCGGGAACGACCACGCGCGTTCCCTCGTCGGAGGGGATGAAGGATCCCGCCCGTTTCCCGGAAATCGGGAATGCTTCCACGCGGTCGAAGGTTGAGCCCAATAGACTCAAGTCGTTTGACAAACCTCGCGCGAGGTTCCACTATGAGTGGCATCGACTCAACTTTGACTACAAGGACGTACTCATGGCACGTGCGGTAGGTATCGACCTGGGGACGACCAACTCCGTCGTCTCGATTCTTGAGGGCGGTGAGCCCACCGTCATCGCCAACGCCCAGGGTTCGCGGACCACGCCGTCCGTGGTCGCCTTCGCGAAGAACGGCGAGGTCCTCGTCGGAGAGGTCGCCAAGCGGCAGGCCGTCACCAACGTCGACCGGACGATTCGCTCGGTCAAGCGCGAGATGGGCACCAACTGGACCGTCGAGATCGACGGCAAGAAGTTCTCCCCGCAGCAGATCAGCGCCTTCGTCCTGCAGAAGCTCAAGCAGGACGCCGAAGCCTACCTGGGCGAGAAGATCACCGACGCGGTGATCACCGTTCCCGCCTACTTCAACGACGCTCAGCGTCAGGCCACCCAGGAAGCCGGCACCATCGCCGGCCTCAACGTGCTGCGCATCATCAACGAGCCCACCGCCGCGGCGCTCGCCTACGGCCTGGACAAGGACAAGGACGAGACCATCCTCGTCTTCGACCTCGGTGGCGGCACCTTCGACGTGTCCCTGCTCGACGTCGGCCAGGAGGACGGCCACGGCTTCGTCGAGGTCAAGGCCACCAGCGGCGACAACCACCTCGGTGGTGACGACTGGGACCAGCGCGTCGTCGACGAGCTCGCCACCCGGTTCAAGAACGCCCACGGCGTCGACCTGACCAAGGACAAGATGGCCCTCCAGCGCCTGCGTGAGGCCGCGGAGAAGGCCAAGATCGAGCTCTCCAGCCAGTCGGAGACCTCCATCAACCTGCCCTACATCACCGCCTCGGCCGAGGGTCCCCTCCACCTGGAGGAGAAGCTCACCCGCGCCGAGTTCCAGCGGCTCACCGCCGACCTGCTCGAGCGCTGCAAGGGCCCGTTCAACCAGGTCGTCAAGGACGCCGGCATCAAGGTCTCCGACATCGCCCACGTGGTGCTCGTCGGCGGCTCGACCCGCATGCCCGCCGTCGCCGACCTCGTCAAGGAGCTGACCGGCGGCAAGGAGCCCAACAAGGGCGTCAACCCGGACGAGGTCGTGGCCATCGGCGCCGCCCTCCAGGCCGGTGTGCTCAAGGGCGAGGTCAAGGACGTCCTGCTGCTCGACGTGACCCCGCTGAGCCTGGGCATCGAGACCAAGGGCGGGATCTTCACCAAGATCATCGAGCGTAACACCACGATCCCGACCAAGCGCTCCGAGGTCTTCACCACGGCCGAGGACAACCAGCCGTCGGTGCAGATCCAGGTCTACCAGGGCGAGCGCGAGATCGCGGCGTACAACAAGAAGCTGGCCACCTTCGAGCTGACCGGCATCGCCCCGGCGCCGCGCGGGATCCCGCAGATCGAGGTCACCTTCGACATCGACGCCAACGGCATCGTCAACGTCTCCGCCAAGGACCTCGGCACCGGCAAGGAGCAGACGATGACGATCACCGGCGGCTCCGCGCTGCCGAAGGACGACATCGAGCGCATGATGCGCGAGGCCGAGTCCTACGCCGACGAGGACAAGAAGCGCCGCGAAGAGGCCGAGACGCGCAACAACGCCGACTCGCTCGTCTACCAGACCGAGAAGTTCCTCGGCGAGAACGCCGAGAAGGTCCCGGAGGACATCAAGAACGAGGTCAACGAGGCCGTCGCCGAGCTCAAGAAGGCCCTGGAGGGCACCGACTCGTCCGAGATCCGCGCCTCCGCGGAGAAGCTCGCCACGGTCAGCCAGAAGATGGGCTCCGCCATCTACGCTCAGTCGCAGGCCTCCGAGGCCCCGACCGGCGCCCCCGGGGCGGACGCCACCGCCGGGCAGAAGGCGGACGACGATGTGGTCGAGGCCGAGATCGTGGACGACGAGCCGAAGCGCGACAGCGGCACCAAGTGACGGCCGGAAAGTCGAGGGGAGCAGCAGCGTGAGCACGCGCGAGAACGGTTCCGAGGAGGAGCCGGTGATCCGCGACAACCGGAAGATAGACCCGGAGACGGGACAGGTCCGCGAGACGGCCCCGGCGGAGGCCACGGGTCAGAACGACAAGGAGCAGACCGACAGGTCGTCCTCCTCGTCCTCCCTGGCATCGGACCTCGCCTCGATCGAGCTGGCCACCCAGCTCGCCGAGCGCACCGCGGACCTGCAGCGTCTTCAGGCCGAGTATTCCAACTATCGCAAGCGGGTCGAGCGGGACCGGGCCGCGGTCAAGGAGCAGGCGGTGGCCGGCGCGCTGGCCGAACTGCTCCCTGTCCTCGACGACATCGGCCGGGCCCGCGACCACGGCGAGCTGACCGGCGGTTTCGCCAAGGTGAGCGAGTCACTGGAGGCGGCCACGGGGAAACTGGGGCTGAGTGCCTTCGGCACCAAGGGCGAACCGTTCGACCCGACGGTGCACGAGGCCCTGATGCACAGTTACTCCCCCGACGTCACAGAGCCGACCTGCGTGGAGATCCTGCAGCCCGGTTACCGGATCGGCGAGCGAGTGCTCCGCCCCGCGCGAGTCGCGGTGGCCGAGCCCGAAGAGCCCGTCGCGGACGACAACTGACCCCCCAAGATCCAATCTCTGAGAAGGAACGTGGATGAGCACCAAGGACTACTTGGAGAAGGACTACTACGCCGTCCTTGGTGTGCCCAAGACCGCCACGGCCGATGAGATCAAGAAGGCGTACCGGAAGCTGGCCAGGAAGTATCACCCTGACGCCAACCCCGGAAGCTCGGCGACCTCCGAGAGCACCGCCAAGTTCAAGGAGGTCTCCGAGGCCTACGACATCCTGTCCGACACCAAGCGCCGTAAGGAGTACGACGAGGCGCGGACGCTGTTCGGATCGGGTCTGGGCGGCTACGCGGGGACCGGGGGGGCTCCGCGCACCGGCGCGGGTGGGTTCCCGTTCGACCTAGGAGACCTCTTCGGAGGCACCCACCAGCAGAGCGGCGCCGGAGAGCGCATCGGCGACATCTTCGGCGGCCTCTTCAACCGGGGTGGCACGAGCCGCCCCGGCGGGACGTCGACCAGGGCACGGCGCGGCCAGGACATCGAGTCCGAGGTCTCGCTCTCCTTCTCCGAGGCGGTGGAGGGCACCACGGTCTCGCTCCGTCTGACCAGTTCCTCCGCGTGCACCGCGTGCGGGGGAACCGGCGCCAAGGCCGGCACCACCCCGCGGGTCTGCCCGACCTGCGAGGGCACCGGGGCGGCCAGCCGCAACCTCGGAAACTTCGCCTTCTCCGAGCCGTGCCGCGACTGCAAGGGCCGCGGCCTGCTGGTGGACGACCCGTGCCAGGTATGTGAGGGGAGCGGGCGGGGCAAGAGCACCCGCACGATCCAGGCCCGCATCCCGGCAGGGGTCGGCGACGGCCAGCGCATCAAGATCAAGGCGAAGGGCGCGCCCGGGGAGAACGGCGGCCCCGCCGGTGACCTCTACGTCCAGATCCACGTCAAGCCGCACTCCGTGTTCGGCAGGACGGGTGAGAACCTGACGGTCACCGTTCCGGTCACCTTCACCGAGGCGGCGCTGGGAGCCGAGATCAAGGTGCCGATTCTCAAGGGAATGCCGGTCACGCTGCGCATCCCCGAGGGCACCCCGAACGGCCGCACCTTCCGGGTGCGCGGCAGGGGTGTGGCACGTAAGGACGGCACCAAGGGCGATCTGCTCGCCACGATCGAGGTTCTGGTGCCACAGCAGCTGGAGGACAAGGCGAGAGGTGCCCTTGAGGAGTTCCGCGACGCCACCTCGGGTGGTGACCCACGGGCGGACCTCATCGAACAGGCCAGAAGCGAGTAGCCATGGAAGCCAACTACTTCGATCTGTCGGATGACACACCCGTCTATGTGATCTCGGTGGCCGCCCAGCTGTCAGGTCTGCACCCGCAGACCCTTCGCCAGTACGACCGTCTCGGCCTGGTCAGCCCAGGCCGTACGGCGGGACGCGGACGCCTGTACTCCACCCGCGACATCATGATGCTCCGCGAGGTCCAGCGGCTCTCCCAGGAGGAGGGCATCAACCTCGCGGGCATCAAGCGAATCCTGGTCCTCGAGACGGAGGCCCTGCGCCTGCGTGACGAGAACCACCGTCTCCGCGCGGAGATGAACATGATCCGCGCCCTCATCCAGTACCAGCTACCTCCCGCCTGAAACTCCTACCCGTGAGGCCGCGCCGGTGACTGGACTGAGGAGAGGGAGGTTGCGAGGAACGAGCGGCCTCCCTCGACGAGGGAAGTCACCGGACCCCAGCGGCCGAACCGCGACGCGTTAGCGTCGCCGACAGCCCGTGAGGCCCCGCCAGCGACTGGGTCTGAGCGGCCTCACCGCGACGCGCAGCGTCGCCGGCAGCACCTCCTGAACCACACGAGGGAAGTCAATGGACTACAAGCTCACCCAGAAGAGTCAGGCGGCGGTCTCCTCCGCCATCCGGCGGGCAGCCGCGGAGGGTAACCCCGAGGTCGCCCCGGCCCATCTGTTCACCTCACTGCTCGCCCAGACCGGCGGCACCGCGGTGCCCCTGCTCGAAGCGGTGGGCGCCGACTGGAAGCAGTTGCGGATCGAGGCCGAGAAGCAGCTCGCGGCCCTGCCGAAGGCGCAGGGCGCCACGGTCAGCGCCCCGTCGAGCTCCCGGCAGCTTCTCACCGTGATGAACACGGCGGCCCAGCGGGCCCGCGGCCTTGAGGACGACTACGTCTCGACCGAACACCTGCTGGTCGGTCTCGCCACGGACGGCGGCCCCATCGCCCAACTGCTCAAATCGCGCGGCGCGAGCCCGAACGCGCTGCTCGACGCCTTCGAGAAGGTGCGCGGGCACGCCAGGGTGACCAGCGAGACGCCCGAGGACACCTACCAGGCGCTGGAGAAGTACGGGATCGACCTGACCGAGCGGGCCCGGGCGGGCAAGCTCGATCCGGTGATCGGCCGCGACTCGGAGATCCGGCGTGTCGTCCAGGTGCTCAGCCGCCGTACCAAGAACAACCCGGTGCTCATCGGCGAGCCCGGCGTCGGAAAGACCGCCGTGGTGGAGGGGCTGGCCCAGCGGATCGTCGCGGGTGACGTGCCCTCCAGCCTGCGCGACAAGCGCCTGATCGCGCTCGACCTGGGCGCGATGGTCGCCGGCGCCAAGTACCGCGGCGAGTTCGAGGAACGTCTCAAGGCGGTGCTCGGGGAGATCAAGGAGAGTGACGGCCAGGTCGTCACCTTCATCGACGAGCTGCACACCATGGTCGGCGCGGGCGCCGGCGAGGGCGCGATGGACGCGGGCAACATGCTCAAGCCCATGCTGGCCCGCGGCGAGCTGAGGATGATCGGCGCCACCACGCTGGACGAGTACCGCGAGCGCATCGAGAAGGACCCCGCGCTGGAGCGACGGTTCCAGCAGGTCTACGTGGGCGAGCCCACCGTCGAGGACACGATCGCCATCCTGCGCGGCCTCAAGGGGCGCTACGAGGCACACCACCAGGTCCAGATCGCCGACGGCGCGCTCGTGGCCGCCGCCGCCCTCTCCGACCGCTACATCACCTCCCGCTTCCTGCCCGACAAGGCGATCGACCTTGTCGACGAGGCCGCCTCCCGGCTCCGCATGGAGATCGACTCCCGTCCCGTCGAGATCGACCAGCTCCAGCGGAACGTGGACCGGATGAAGATGGAGGAGCTGGCGCTCGCCAAGGAGACCGACGAGAGCAGCCTGCAGAGGCTGGAGCGGCTCCGCGGGGAACTCGCCGACCGCCAGGAGGAGCTCAACGCCCTGGTCGGCCGGTGGGAGCAGGAGAAGGCCGGGCTCAACCGGGTCGGTGACCTGAAGAAGCAGATCGACGAGGTGCGGAGCGCCGCCGAGCGCGCGCAGCGCGACGGCGACTTCGAGGCCGCCTCGCGGCTGATGTACGCCGAGGTGCCCAGCCTGGAGGCCAAGCTCGCCGAGGCCAGCAAGGCCGCCCAGCCCGAGAACCCGATGGTCAAGGAGGAGGTCGGCGCCGACGACATCGCCCAGGTCATCTCCTCGTGGACCGGCATCCCCGCAGGCCGGCTGCTCGAAGGCGAGACCAGCAAGCTGCTCCGCATGGAGGAGGAACTCGGCAGGCGGCTGATCGGCCAGCGGCAGGCGGTCGAAGCGGTCTCCGACGCCGTACGGCGAGCGCGGGCCGGCATCTCCGACCCGGACCGGCCGACCGGCAGTTTCCTTTTCCTCGGTCCGACGGGCGTCGGCAAGACGGAGCTGGCCAAGGCGCTGGCGGACTTCCTGTTCGACGACGAACGGGCGATGGTCCGCATCGACATGAGCGAGTACGGCGAGAAGCACAGCGTCTCGCGGCTGGTGGGCGCCCCACCCGGTTACGTGGGCTACGAGGAGGGCGGCCAGCTCACCGAGGCCGTGCGGCGCAGGCCGTACACCGTGGTGCTGCTGGACGAGGTCGAGAAGGCCCACCCCGAGGTCTTCGACATCCTGCTCCAGGTGCTCGACGACGGGCGGCTCACCGACGGACAGGGCCGGACCGTCGACTTCCGCAACGTGATCCTGATCCTCACCTCCAACATCGGCTCGCAGTTCCTCGTGGACCCGAGCATGGCGAAGGAGGATCAGCGGACCGCCGTGATGGCCGCGGTCAGGAGCTCGTTCAAGCCCGAGTTCCTCAACCGGCTCGACGATGTGATCCAGTTCGACGCGCTCGGCACCGAGGAGCTCTCCCAGATCGTGGACCTGCAGGTGACCCACCTGGCCAGGCGCCTGGCGGACCGGCGGCTCACGCTGACGGTGACCCCGGCGGCACGCGACTGGCTGGCGCTGACGGGCTACGACCCGCTGTACGGCGCGCGCCCGCTCCGCCGCCTCGTCCAGTCCGCGATCGGCGACAAGCTGGCCAAGGAGGTGCTCTCCGGCGAGGTCCAGGACGGCGACGAGGTGCTGGTCGACCTCGACGAGGCGAGCGACTCCCTGAACATCGGCCCGGTAAGGGCTTGACCATCACCGGATGGGGCCCGGTAATGGCTCGACCACCATTGGGTTAAGCGCGCCCCTGGGCAAGACCCCCCTGTTACGTTCGGCAGTCATCGGATTACCGAACGCAACAGGGGGATGTGCATGTCGAACTCATCACGGAACATCAGGGGAATCCTCGCGGTGGCGCTGCTCACCGCCGGCGCCGGCTGGACCATGGTCTCTCCGGCCTCGGCGGAGGTCGCGCCCTGCCAGGAGCGCGAGACCGCAGGGGCACCGCAGGCGCCCGGGGCCATGGCGGCCGCCTGCGAGGAGGCCGGCGATGTCGGAGGCACCGCGGCAGCCGACGGGACGACCACCGGCGACGCCGGGACGCCGGCGATCGCAGACGGTTCCGGGGCATCGGTGACCGCGAACATCGGCGAGACGCCGGTCGCGACGGACGGCGCCGGGGCGTCGGTGACCGCGGACCGGCTCGCACACGTCACCGACCTGCCGGATCTCTCCCAGGCCTCAGCACTGGTCAGCTTCGCCGACGCCGGAGGCGTCGCCGCGGGCACCGGCTTCCACGCGTTGCCCTTCGGGCTGTCGAGCCTGCCCGGTCACGAGTGGACGAACTCCTGGGTGAGCATCGTGGCCGACGCGCCGGACCTGCCCGGCCTGCCGGGCGCGCCGGGTGCTCCCGGCGACGGCATCAGCTGGCTGCGGGCCCCGGTGCCCCCGGCGCCCGAGCGACCCGCCGAAGCGGCGGTCACGCCGGACGACGACACGGCGCCGCTGCCCCAGCCGGCCCAGGCGGACGCCGTCACCGAGGACCTGCCGTCGGCCGAAACGCCGGTGGTGGAGCCTCCGGCCGTCGCACGCCCGGAGGCCCCCGCGGCGCCGGAGACTCCCACGGCGCCGGACACCTCCGCGGGCGAGGCCGCCACCACGGAGGGCGGCGCGGAGCTTTCCGTCCTCCCCGCGCTGGAGAGGACGATCCCGGGCCTCAATGTGGGGTAACCACCGGATCGCGAACCACCACGGAGGAAGGGTCGTGCCCCAACGGGCACGGCCCTTTCCTGGTTTCGGGGCAGGCCGTCGTCAGCACGAAGCGTCGAGGAGGGCGTCGAGCTCGTCTTCGGGGAGCCCGAGGTCGACGCGGATCCGGTAGCGGGTTCTGAGCAGGGCGATGTGCTCACCGCCGCCCTCCACCGCCCGGTGCGCCCCCTCGGTGGCCCACCGATGGGCCTCCCCGAGGTCTCCGTAGGCGACGAGCGTCTCAGCGACCGTGAGAGCGGTGGCCGCGGTGACCTCGCCGACCGCGTGAATCGCCGCGATCACCTCTCTCGCCTCGTCCGGCTGTTCTAGCTCGAAAAGAGTGTCGGCGATCCCGGCCCGGGGATCGATGCTCACCTCGCCACCGTCGTCCACCGCCCGCTGGAAGCAGTCAAGGGCCCGAGCGGGCTGTCCGGCCTGCCGCCACTCCTCGGCAGCGAGCACGAGGATCGCCGCCCGCGATATGTCGCCGGACGCGTACGCCTCGACCAGGGCTTCGAGTCGCCGAGCCAGGGCTTCGTGATCGTCGGCCAGAAGTGCCTGCTCAAGCAATCGATCAAGTTGCTCACGTGTCACATGCGCCACATCGCGAGAGTACCGAGCGACGCTCGACCGCGTACGGCCAACGGCAGGTATTGGCCATATGACCTTGAGTAAACGAACGACTACGGTGCGCGTGTTTCTCCAGTAAAACGGGCATATGAGCGATGACTCCTGCTAGGGGAGCACATCATTGGGAGGAGCTGCGATGGGCATGTCCAGGCAGACGGCCTTCACCCTGATGCTTCTCCTGGCCTTCTCCGTGATCGTTCCGGGGTCCGCCGGATATCTGTCGGTCAAGATGGAGGCGATCGGTCAGGCCCACCAGGAGTTGCTCACCCTGGAGAGCAGGCTCCGTCATGAGAAGCTCGCCGCCCGGATCAAGAAGATGGAGCGGGTCCATCGGGCGCGACGTCTCCAACCGGTCACCCCCTCCGAGCCCGTCCGGAGCTCCCGCGTCGAGTCGGGGACGCTGCCGCCCGGACCCGGCACGGTCGTAGCGGTGCCGATCGAGCCGGGCGCGGAGTGGCCGCGCGAGAGACCGCCGCGCGCGCAACGGCAGGATGTGCAGCGGCAGAGCACCCAGAGACCGGGAACAGCCTGGCAGAACCCGCAGGGGCCGGAAGCGCAGAGACTGCTGGAAGCGCAGAGACCGACGGCGCAGAGGCGCGTCGAGACCGGGACGGCCGGGGCGGCCGAGGCGTCCGGCGGGACCTTCGCACAGGAGCGGTGGTCCCAGCTCGAACGCCGGGGCCAGGTCCGGCAGTATCGGGAACGGCTCGCCGACGCGGGGCCCGTGTTCGCCACGCCGGACTCGACCGGCGGCGGGAACCCGCCTGAGGGCACCGGCGAGTCTCTCGAAGAGAACCTTCTCCCCCGGCTCTCTCAGACCGAGACCCGGGCGAACTGACGGTTCAGATAGCCACGGATCAGACGCTTGGCCTCGGCCACGAGCTGCGGATCGCCGTTCGGATCACGGCGGAACGCCAGCTTGAGCACCGCGTCTCCGGCCTCCACCGCGACCAGGATGGCCAGGTCGAACTCCTCGCTGTCGGCCAGGCCGTACTCCTCCAGGAGGAGGCCACGCAGCCGTCCGGCGATCACCGTGTTGTTCTCAGAACCGGCGTCGAGCAGGTTGAGGTCGACCACGTCGCCGAAGTGCAGGGACCGGAAACCCGGCACGGTCCTGTGCATCTCCACGTACTCATCGATGATCGCGTCGACCGCGTCCCACCAGTCCGCGTACTCCTCCGACAGGAAGCGTCTCCCGATCCGGGAGACGAACCCCTCGATGTGACGCCGGGTCACCGCCTGGGCGATGGCCCGTTTGTCGGGAAAGAACTGGTAGACCGAGCCGATCGCGACCCCCGCGCGCTCGGCGATCCGTGTGGTGGAAAGCGCGTCGTAGCCGATCTCGTCCAGCAGGTCGGCGCACGCGTCGAGCATTCGCTCCACGCGCCGTGCGCTCCGTCGCTGGGTGGGCTGACGCCGCAGTGGGACTTCGCAGGGCTCCTCGGCGGGCACGATGGACACCCCACCATCTTGCCCGCCTGACGCCGTCGGGTCAGTGCTTATTCGTCAATCGCGAGATTTCGCCCCGCCGGCCAGCCGTGCCAGCCGGCGCACGGCCGCCGGGGAGATCCGCGAGAGCGCGTGACCGATTTTGCCCTCCGCGTTCACGGCGACGACGGGCAGGTCGCGGTGGACCGCGCGCAGGATGTGCGCGGCCACCCGCTCAGGCGGGTACCCGCGCGCGGCCAGCGCCCTCCCCGCAGGCCTGCCGGCGCCCTCGGCGAGCTCGCCGACGTATCTGGCGTTCCGCGCGATCGCGGTGGAGACGAACCCGGGACAGATCGCGGTGACCCCGATCCCCTGCCCGGCGAGCTCCGCGCGCAGGCAGTCGCTGAGCATCTTCACCGCCGCCTTCGACGTCGAGTACGCGGGCAGCAGCCGGCTGGGCAGGAAGGCGGCGAGCGAGGCCACGTTCACGATGTGACCGCCCTGGCCGCGCTCGGCCATCTGGGCGGCGAACAGGCGGCAGCCGTGGATGACGCCCCACAGGTTCACGTCCAGGGTCCGCCGCCAGTCGTCGACCGAGTGGTCGAGGAACGGGCCGGCCACCGCGATCCCCGCGTTGTTGACCACGATGTCGGGCACGCCGTACCGGTCTTTGACCACCCGCGCGAACTCCTCCATCCCGGTGGCGTCCGCGACGTCCACCTGCCGGGCGTGCGCCGTGCCCCCACCCGCGGCGATGCCCTCCACGGTGCGGCGGGCCGCGCCGAGATCGATGTCCGCGCAGATCACCTCGGCGCCGTGCGCGGCGAAGGCGCGGGCCGTGGCCCGTCCGATCCCGCTGCCTGCACCGGTGACCACCACCAGTCGGTCGTCGTAGGGCCCGCGCCTGCCGGGCCGGTCCCCGCGCAGTTCCCTGGAGGGCGGCGCCCCCTCGACGTGCTCAGCGAACTCGGCGATCATGCGGGCGAGCACCCGGGGATGGCTGCGCTGCACCCAGTGGCCCGCGGGGATGCGACGGTGCCACAGCCTTGGCACCCACAGGCGCGTCGAGGCGAGCAGCGTGGAGGAGACGAACGGGTCCTTCGTGGTCTCGACGAGCTGGACGGGTATCCGGGGGACGGGCTCGGCGGGCGTCCCCCGGCGGGTCAGCATGTTGGCCCGGTAGAGACCGAGGCCGTTCAGTCCGTCCCTGACGAGCGTGTCCGCGGGGTGCCCCGGGCGCCCGGCCACCCGTACGAACCGTCTCATCACACGCGGCAGCACGGCACGCAGGACGAGTTCGGGGATGACGGGGATCTGGAAGGCGCCGATGTACCAGGAGCGCAGGAGCTGCCCGGCGACCTCGCGCGGACGGCCGTGCCGTACGAAGTGGGCGGCCTGGTCCAGGTGCGGGCCGCCGACGGAGGTGAAGGAGAGGATCCGCTCCTCGATTCCCGGCCTGCCGATCAGCTTCCAGCCCTGGATGGAGCCCCAGTCGTGCCCGACGAGGTGCACTCCCGGCTTGCCCACCGTGTCCAGGACCGCGGTCATGTCGGCGGCCAGGTGGTCGTAGTCGTAGTCCTCGGTGGCACGCGGGGCGCCGGAGAGTCCGGCACCGCGGACGTCGTAGCGGACCACGTGGAAGCGGTCCTCCAGCAGCGAGGCGACCTCGTCCCAGACCCGGTGGGTGTCCGGATAGCCATGGACCAGCAGGACCGTGGGAGCGGCGGGATCACCCTGCTCGAACAGTGCCAGCCGCACGTCGCCGGACTCGACCCACCGCACCACGACCTCCTGTTGGATGGATTGTCCAAGACAGTAGTCGAACAGAACGGGATCCTGACAGGCCGCTTCCCGCGGCCGGCCGCACACGACCTGGGGTGATCATCGAAGGCGACGCGGCGCGCGGGGAGAGCGGGACCGGCCCGGTCAGCCGGACTGGCCGGGTCTGGCGGCCAGTCCGGTGCAGTCACGCAGCGCCTTCCAGTTCGCGATGGCCTGCTGCCGCCCGAGCCCGGTGATCGGGATCGGCACCCCGCCCTGGATGCTGGCCGGGGTCCACTGGTCCTTGAGCACCCTGCGGCCGTTGATCGTCAGAGTGAGCACGCCGGTCCTGCCGGTCTCCGGGCCCCAGTTGTAGAAGACGAAGTTACCCATGCCGTAGTTGACGTAGCTGTTCTTCAGGTAGCCGCCACCGAGCAGGATGTGCGCGTGGCCGCCCACGATGACATCCGCCCCGGCCGCGACCAGCTTGGGCGCCAGGCCGCGCTGCGCCTCGTTGGGGCACTTCTGCAGTTCGGTTCCCCAGTGCAGGTGGACGATCACGGTGTCGGAGTTCTTGCGGGCCCTGCGCACCTCCTGGATCAACCGCGCCTCGTTCTTGGCCGAGGCGAGGCCGGCCTTGTCACCGGAGGCGGTCCACGCCCCGACGAACTCCGCGTCCAGCACCTGGGTGGCGCCGATGATGGCGACGCGGTTGCCGTTCACGGTGGTCCGCCACGGCCGGTAGGCCTCGGCCTCGTTCCTGCCCACGCCCACAACGGGGAATCTGGCGCGTTTTATGGCGGCGAGGGAGTCGGTCAACCCGCTCTGCATGTAGTCCATGCCGTGGTTGTTCGCCAGGGACGCCACGTCCACCCCTGACGCCTTCAGCGCGGTCAGCGCGGCCGCCGGAGCGCGGAAGGTGTACTGCTTGCCCGGTGCGGGGGTGCCACCGGTGGTGATCGCGGTCTCCAGGTTGACCATCGCCAGGTCGGAGCGGCTGAGCACCTTGGCGATCGGGCCGAGCGCGGTCTTCGGATCGGCGTTCAGACGGGTTCGCAGCACGCCCTCGAAGTGCACGTCGCCACCAAAGGAGATGGTGTACGGCTTGCGCTCGGGGGTAGGCGTGGGCTCCGGCTGGGGGGTCGACTTCTCCTCGACGTCGGCGAGTGCGCCGGGGGTGACCGACTCGGCCGTGGAACAGGCCGCGAGGAGCACGGCTGAGGCGGTGATCGTGGCGGCCAGGGCAAGACGTCGGGCGGTGCTGTACGTGTCCATCGGTATCCGAGGATGCCATCTCACCCGCGATGTGTGGCACAACTCGCCCTACGAGATTCGATTCCTCAAAAGTTGAGTAAATCGCTTATCCGAATAATTCAACTTTAGACCGTACCGTGTCGTCCATGGAGGACCAGGGCCGGTGAGCTCGGCAGCCCCGACACCCAGCGTGACCCGCGTGGCTTCGCGCTGAAGTTCTACACCGAAGAGGGCAACCACCACATCGTCGGCAACAACCCGCCGATCTTCTTCCAGCGACCTCGCCCACCTGGTGAGCAACGTCGTCGGCCACGCCTCCGCCCCGGAGGTCACCGTCGAGATGAAGAAGCGCGTCGTGGAGTACTGGACGAACATCCACAAGGACCTCGGCCAGGACCTGGGCGCGTCACCGCCGAATAGTCAACCCTCTCCTCGTACGGCTCGCACCTTCGACAGGTGCGGGCCATACGGCTTCTCCCCCGGTTTCCCGGAGAGACCGCCCCCGGGGACGCGAAAGGGGCCTGACCGCCGTTGGGCAAGCCCCCGTCCGAGGTGCGGAACTTCAGAAGTCGAACTCCCCACCCTTCACCCCACCGACGAACGCGACCCATCCGGCATGGCCGAAAACGAGCACCGGTCCTTCCCGGTCCTTGCTGTCGCGCACACCCACTTCGCGTCCGGAGAGCCGTGCCACCTCCACACAGTTACCATTGAGGGAACTGTGGCTGCTCTTCTTCCAGATCAACGCATCACCTGATTCCATGCCCGTCCTCTCACCCAACAGCACCAATGTCAGAATTTCATCGGGAAGACGAGGAAATGCAAGACTCTTACATGGAATAGTCCGCTAACCAGCGGGTTTATCGCGCCAGGCCCCATACCGGGAAACCGGCGACGGTGGAGCCCACGGTTCCCCCCACCATCCGCACCCACATGGGCATCCCCGTCAGCGCCGCCCGCCTGAGGCGCCTCGGGCCACGAGGCGGGCATTCCACCAAGATCGTTGATCGCCCGGCACGCCTCCATCCAGCGGCCGGCGGCGGGCCCGTGAACCTCGAACCGGATGTACGGCTTCGCGGTCCGGCAGTCCTCGACCCGCACGAGGCGGTGAGAGGTGCCCAGGGGAACGGCCCGCGGCCATCGGCCGGCGGGCCGTTCTCATCTCTCAGAGATGTAATCCGTCTTTCTTGATCGCGCCGACGAAGACTCCCCACTCCTCGCGGGTGAAGACCAGGACCGGCCCTGACCGCTCCTTGCTGTCCCGGACCCCCATGTGGCCTCCGTCCAGCGCCGCCACCTCGACACAGTTCCCGTTCACGGAACTGAGCGAGCTTTTCTTCCACTCAGCGGCGCTGATATGTTTCTTGTTCATTTGTCGTCCAATATGTGCATAGCGGCCTGCCGCTATCTTTCCCAGTACTCCGTTGTGTTTCTTATCAGTTCCTGCGACGCCGCCTCGTCCAGAGCCCGCTCCGCCAGATGGCCGAAGGCCCGTTCGTACCCGTAGACCATTTCCGCGTCCTCTATGAACCGTCCACCGAACAGGGACTCCAGATAGACGACATCGGGGAAGTCGGAGAACGTCAGGTGCACGAAGGTGCCCGTGGACACCGGCGGCGGAACGTCCTGGGGCAGGATCCGTATCTCCACGTGCGATAACCGGGAGATCTCGATCAGATGCAGAAGTTGGTCTCGCATGACCTGGGCGTCGCCGTACTGGTTCTTCAGCACGGACTCGTGGAAGACGCTTATGTGCGTCAGCGGTCGCGGCGCGTGCAGCAGGGTGTGCTGGCGCATCATCCGGATCTCCGCGCGATCCTGAAACCAGCTCGACGGTAGCTGGCTGGCGTGTTGCCCCGCCGCGAGGACCTCCCGGGCGTATTCCTTCGTCTGGAGAAGGCCGGGCACGACCTGGGGTTCCCAGTTTCGCGTCATGGTGGCCTCCGCCTCCATCCCGATGAGCGTGATGTAGTCATCGGGAACGGAACTCCGATACCTCTCCCACCACCCCTTCCGGGCGGCGTCGTGTCGCAGCGCGACCAGAGCCTCCCGGAGGTGCTCGTCGACCCCGTAGAGCCCGCAGAGCGCCTCGACGTCCTCCTCCTTGGCCAGTGTCTTGGCGGTCTCGATGCGGCTGACCTTGGCGGTCGACCACCCGAGACGGTCGGACACCTCGTCACCGGTCATGCTCAGGCCTTCGCGGAGCCGGCGAAGCTCCATGCCCAGCCGACGCCGGCGGAGCGCTGGACTACCACGTTCCGGCATCACGACCTCCTCACCATGACGGGCGGGTGGACGTCATGGCCTCAACAGGAACCAGACGAATGGTAGTGCAAATTACACTGTCGTTTGCAGTGTATTCGGAGAAGTTTATTGCTTTTTTCCTTACGGCAAGTCTTGCAGGGAAATCTCTACTGAGCGACTATCAGAACAGGAAGGTTCTCGGAAGATCGGGGAATCCACCGGTGATCATCCGGGGGATGTCTTCGAGGACCTCCGCGAATCGCGCGCGGGGCGAAACGTGCGCGCACCTGATCGGCAACGGCGCCGTCTCCAGCACGACGGAGTTGAACCGGGGAGGCCAGCAGGGGGAGCGGAGGAGATCGGCCGGCGACGGCCCAGAGTCGCACGCACCAGGGAGCGCCCGATCGGGCGCAAAAAAGCACCGGGTCGGCGGCCACCGACCCGGTTGGCACAAGAACTCCACGTTGAAACCACGAAGGGAGTCTCCTATGTCCTTCCACCGTACCAAGGGACTCTGCGGAATCAAGACCCTCATCCTCGATCTGATCTACATCATCGACCGAGAACTCTGCATGGACCAGGACGAGTGGGCCCACCGGCTCGGCTGGACCGTGACCAGGACCGGTTTCGTGAGCAGGCACTACCGCGAGCCCCGGTTCGACCTCCTCAAGGCCGAGCGGACCGCCGCCCCCGCCCTCGCCCTGGCGCCCGTACCCGGCAAGAGGGCGGGCGGCGATGTCGCGGCGTAACCTCCGCAACAACCGCTACGGTCGCCCCGACGGCCGGCCACCCGGCAGGACGGGCCTCCTCGTCCGGCTGTGGCGCTGGCGGACGGAGATCGTCCTGCTCGCCGCCGTCTCGACCGTCCTGGCCGCGGCGGCCCTCTCCTTCAAACAGGGCCACTGGTGGCCCTCCGCCCTTCTGGCCTGCACCTCCGGCGTCCCCGCCGCCTCCCGCTCCGGGCGCAGGTGGGTGAGGGCGCACGCGTGGTGTCTGATCTCCCGGCACCGCCTCCAGAGAACGTGTGTGGAGACCGGGATACACACCCGCTCGGGACGGCTTCCGCTGGTGCTGTGGATCACTCCTTCCGCCGCCGGGGAGAAGGCGCTGATCCTCGCCAGGGCCGGGATCTGTGCCGAGGACTTCGAGGCGTTCTCGGCCGAGATCGCGTCGGCGTGCTACGCCCGCGACACCGTGGTCCTTCGGCACCGCAGGTGGGCGCACCTGCTGGCCGTCGAGATCGTCCGCAGGGACGAGTTCACCGGCCCCCCGGTGGGAATCGACCGGTGGTACGGGTGGACGGACTGGGTCGGCCCACGGGCCCACCGGACCGTGCGGGAGGAGTCCGGCATCCGCTCCGCCGCCGCCCTGCTCCCCGGGCCGCACGAGCCCGCCGACCAACGGCAACGGGCCGCGTGAACCTCCGGTCCACGGGAAGCAGGCCGCGCGAACCTCCCATCCGGCCGCGGGACACAGCGGGCCGTCTGGGTTCCACTGGCCGTCCCGTCCTCCTGGCGGCACGGAAGCCCCCGAGTTCGCCCCCTCGGGGGCTTCCCCTCGCCCCGGCCTACGGCCATGATGAGTTCACTTGCCGGACTCAGGAGTGCCGATGAGAACAGCGCACCGGACCTGCCCCCTCTGCGAGGCCGTCTGCGGCCTCCGGCTCACCCTCGACGACACCGGGCACGTCACCTCGGTCAAGGGCGACCCGGACGACCCGTTTTCCAAGGGGTTCATCTGCCCCAAGGGGGCAAGCCTGGGCCGCCTCGACGAGGACCCGGACCGGCTGGGCGTCCCGATGATCCGGACGGACGAGGCGTGGCGCGAGGCGTCCTGGGACGAGGCGTTCCGCACGGTCGAGGAGGGCCTGAAGGGCGTGATCGACGCACATGGACGCCGGTCTCTGGCCGTCTACGTCGGCAACCCGAACGCCCACTCCATGGCGGGCGCCCTGTACGGCACACCCCTGATCCGCGCCCTCGGCACCCGCAACATCTTCTCCGCGAGCACCGCGGACCAGATGCCCAAGCACGTCTCCTGCGGCCTGATGCTCGGCGACCCGCTGGCCATCGCGGTGCCCGACCTGGATCGCACCGACTACCTGCTGATGCTCGGCGCCAACCCACTGGAGTCCAACGGCTCGCTCTGCACCGCCCCCGACTTCCCCGGCCGCCTCAAGGCGCTGCGCGGACGCGGGGGCAGGCTCGTGGTCGTCGACCCGCGCCGCACCCGCACCGCCGCTCTCGCCGACGAGCACCTGTTCGTGAGGCCGGGCACCGACGCCTACCTGCTGTTCGGCATCGTGCACACCCTCTTCGCCGAGGATCTGACCTCGGTGGGCGTCGAGGTCAACGGGCTGGACGAGGTCAGACGGCTGGCGGAGGACTTCGCCCCGGAGACCGTGGCCCCGATCTGCGGGGTGCCCGCCACGGAGATCGTACGGCTGGCGCGCGAGCTGGCCGCGGCCCCGACCGCCGCCGTCTACGCCCGTATCGGCACCTGCACCGTCGAGTTCGGCACCGTCACGCAGTGGCTGGTCGACGTCGTCAACATCCTGACCGGCAACTTCGACCGCCCCGGCGGGGTCATGTTCGCGAAAACCGCGGTGGAGAACGGCCGCAGGAGCAGGCCGTACACCACGGGACGCTGGCACAGCCGCGTCCGCGGGCTGCCGGAGGCGAACGGTGAGCTCCCGGTGGCCACCCTCGCGGACGAGATCGAGACACCGGGCGAGGGGCAGGTCAGAGGGCTGGTCATGGTGGCCGGCAACCCGGTGCTGTCCGCGCCGGGCGGTCCCCGGCTGGACGCGGCCTTCCGTGACCTGGAGTTCATGGTCTGCGTGGACCCGTACCTGAACGAGACCACCAGGCACGCGAACGTCATCCTGCCGCCGCCCCGGGTGATGCAGTCGCCGCACTACGACCTGTCGCTGCTGTTCGTCGCGGTCCGCAACTACGCGAGGTTCTCCCCGCCGGTCCTGCCACTGGAGCCGGGACGTCCCTCCGAGGCCGAGATCATGGCGCGGCTGACGATGATCGCCTCTGGGCAGGGGGCGGACGCCGACCCGGCCCTGCTCGACGAGCTGATCCTCGACCAGATGCTCCGCAAGGCGGTCGAGACGCCCGGCTCACCGATGGAGGGCGGGGACCCGGCCGAGCTGCGTGCCTCGCTGGACGGCGGCAGCGGAGCCGAGATGCGGCTGGACGCCATGCTCAGGCTCGGCCCCTACGGGCTCTCCCTGGCCACGCTCCTGGCGAACCCGCACGGCATCGACCTGGGCGCTCTGGAACCTCGGCTGGCGGAGATCGTCCGCACCGCCTCGGGGCGGGTGGAGCTGGCCCCGCCGCGGCTGGTCGAGGACGTCGCGCGGCTGCGCGGGCGGCTGACCGTGCCACCCGCGGAGATCGTACTGATCGGCCGGCGCCACCTGCGCTCCAACAACAGCTGGCTGCACAACGTGGGCCCGCTGGTCGGCGGGACCAACCGGTGCACCCTGCAGATCAACCCGGACGACGTGAGCAGGCTCGGGCTGGGCGAGCACGCGGTGGTGCGCTCGGCGGCCGGCGAGCTGGTCGTACCGCTGGAGCCGACCGACACGATCATGCCGGGAGTGGTGAGCCTGCCCCACGGATGGGGACACGCGGGCACCTCGCAACTGGTGGCCGCCGAGCACGCGGGGGTCAACGCGAACGCGCTGACAGACGATTCCATCGTGGACGTACCCTCGGGAAACGCCGTGTTCAACGGGGTCCCCGTCACACTCGGCCGGGCATGATCCCATGATCGCTCGGAAAAGGGGGATCGACGCGCATTAGGCTTGCGCGCGTGACCACCCCTTTAGCACAGGACCGTCTACACGCTCAGCTCACCTTCGCCATGGAGATCGACAAGCTCAGACGCATCGTCCGCCGCAACACCCTCATGGACGGGTCGCGGCGGGAGAACGACGCCGAGCATTCCTGGTACGTGGGCATGCTGGCGATGGTCTTGGCCGAACACGCACCACCAGGCACCGACCTCGACAGGGTCGTCGCGATGCTGCTCGTCCACGACATCGTCGAGATCGACGCGGGAGACACCTTCATCTACGACGCCTCCGCCGTCGAGGCCCAGTTGGGCATCGAGCGCAAGGCCGCCGACCGGATCTTCGGGCTGCTCCCAGATGACCAGGCCACGCGGTTGCGCGACCTCTGGGACGAGTTCGAGGAGCGCAGGACTCCCGAGGCCAAGTTCGCCAAGGCCCTCGACCGGATCGCGCCCATCATGGCCAACCACCACAACGAGGGCGGCACCTGGTCGCTCTACAAGGTGACGGCGGAACAGGTGCTGGAGAAGGTGAAAATCATCGAGGAGGGGTCGGCGACGCTGGGCGCCTACGCCACCGAGATCATCGCTCTCTCCGTCAGCCGAGGACATTTGGCGCGTGCATAACACCGTTCCCGGGTAGGTCCCTATGGGTCGAGAAGGGGGCGATAGTGAAGGAAACCGTCAAAACAGGGCGCCGAACTTTTAAGCGCCTGGTGCCCGGGGTCGAGTTCACCGAGCGGATCGAGCGGTCCCCCAGGGCCGATCGGCCGATCCGCATACTCGCCAAGGCGGTGCGCCGACGGATCGGCCCCGGCCTGCTCCGTGACCTGCTGCACGGGGTACCGCTCGGCAAGCCACTCCATCCACCGCTCGCCAACCTCAGCCTGGGCCTCTGGGCGGCGACCGCGGTGCTCGACGTGACCCGCTCGGATCCACGCGCGTCGCAACTGCTGGTCGCGAGTGGACTCGCCACCGCCACCCCGGCGGTGGCCGCGGGCATCGTCGACTGGTCCGCGCTCCACCGCGAGCAGCAGCGGGTGGGGTTCGTGCACGCGATCGCCAACCTGACCTCCCTAGGGCTCTACGCCGGATCGCTGGCGTTCCGGTTGACCGGGCGCGACCGGACCGGGCGGCTGCTGTCGTTCGTCGGGCTGGGTGCCGCGAGCGTGGGCGGCTACCTCGGCGGCTACCTCGCCTACCGGCAGGCGGCCGGGTCCAACCACGCCGAGCCCGTCACCCACCTGGTCCCGCTGGGCTGGCATGACCTGTGCGAGATCGGCGATCTGCCGAACGGACGTCCGGTGACGCGACGGCTCGGCTACATCGACCTGTTCGTACTCCGTGTCGGGGGCACCGTCACGGTCCTCGCCGACCAGTGCGCCCACCTGGCCGGGCCACTCCACCAGGGGCGCCTGATCTCGGAGGAGGGCGTCGCCTGCGTGGTCTGCCCGTGGCACGGAAGCACCTTCAGACTCTCCGACGGTGCCGTCGTACACGGCCCGGCCACGGCCCCCCAGCCGTCCTTCGAGACCCGGGTCCGCCGCGACGGCGTGCTCCAGGTCCGTCCCGCCCAGGCATGACGGACCGCCCCGCCCGGGCGCGACAAGAACCGGCCCGCCACCGATCCTGAGCTGTTCGGGCCCGTTCGGGGCTATGCGGGCTTGCCGTCGGCGGGGTGTTCCACCAGGGCAAGGATCCGGCTGGACATGAACCGGGCGGTGCGCACGGCCGTTCCGCTCCGGGTGACCTCGCTCACCTCGACGACGCCGCCGCGTGCGTTGGCCACCTCAACACGGCGTCCCGCTCTGGTGGCGCTGACCTCGTAGGTACGGGAACTGTCTCCTGCGTCGATGACAACCTCGACCTTGTCACCTTTCATACCTAATTGGTACCCACTAGTAGGCAGGTTCACCCGTACACCAGTTTGACTATCGCCACCACACCGATGCAGACGATGAACCAGCGCAATACCGGAGCAGGCAGCTTCCTGCCGATCTTCGCACCGAGGAAACCGCCGATCGCGGCGCCCAGCGCCACCATCAGCACCGCCAGCCAGTCGATCTCCGCGATCAGGATGAACAGCGCCGCGGCGGACATGTTGATCAGCAGCGAGAGCACGTTCTTGGCCGCGTTGATCCGCTGCAGGCCGTCGTCGAGGAAGCTGCCGAGCAGCCCGATGAGCAGCACGCCCTGCGCGGCGCCGAAGTAGCCGCCGTAGATGCCGCAGGCGAAGACACCGATCCAGAGCCAGGGGCCGCCGTGCGGCTGGGCGTGCTCCCGCCGGGCGCTCAACCACCTGTTGAGTCTCGGCTGGGCGATCACCAGCACGCACGCCACACCGATCAGGACGGGCACCACGATGTCGAACGTCTCCGCGGGGAGATAGAGCAGGAGCACCCCGCCGATCACCGCGCTGATGATCGTCGGAATTCCCAGCCGGATCAGCCGCTGGCGCTGCCCCTTCAACTCCGCCCGGTAGCCGAGCGCGCCGGTCAGCGAGCCCGGGACCAGGCCGACGCTGTTGCAGACGTTGGCGACGACCGGCGGCATCCCCAGCGCGACCATGGTCGGAAACGTGATCAGAGATCCGGAGCCGACAACGGCGTTGATGCCTCCGGCTCCGATACCGGCCACGAAGATCGCAGCCGCCTCCCACGGTGTCATGAACTCCCCTTTGCTGGTGAGGCTCGCGCCCATGACGAGGTGCACGGCACTTACCGGATGCTAGGAGGAGCCCGGCCGCCGTCTCACGGCAGGGGTATGCTTTACCGGTTTTTGGACAACCGAAATGAGTTCAGAGTTGGTGCGCCCGCGCGTACCACCGGCCGTCCCGCCCCTGATCCAGGCTGAGCGGGACGCTGAAGGTGTGCGACAGGTTCTCCGCCGTCATCACCTGCTCGATCGGCCCCTGGGCCACCACGGAGCCGTGCCGGAGCAACAGCGCGTGGGTGAACCCGCTGGGCACCTCCTCCACGTGGTGGGTGACCAGCACCATGGTCGGCGCCTTCGGATCGTGCGCGAGCGTCGCCAGGCGGCGGACCAGGTCCTCGCGCCCGCCCAGGTCCAGGCCGGCGGCGGGCTCGTCCAGCAGCAGCAGCTCCGGGTTCGGCATGAGCGCGCGGGCGATCTGGACCCGCTTACGCTCTCCCTCGGACAACGTGTTGAACCGGCGCCGGATCAGGTGGGCGCATCCGAACTGGTCGATCAGCTCGACGGCGCGCGTGACGTCGTGGGAGTCGTACTCCTCCGTCCAGCGGCCGAGGATGGCGTACGAAGCCGTGAGCACCAGGTCGATGACCTTCTCCTCCGGCGGCACCTTCTCCGCCAGTGAGGCGCTCGCGAGCCCGATGCGGGGCCGCAGTTCGAAGACGTCGCTCTGGCCGAGCCGCTCGCCCAGAATCTCCACGATGCCCTCGGTGGGGAACAGCATCGCCCCGACCACCTGCAGCAACGTCGTCTTCCCCGCGCCGTTGGGACCGATGACGACCCACCGTTCGTCCTCGTGAACGGTCCAGTCGATCTCCCGCAGCAGGGCCGCCCCGTCCCTGCGGACGGTGACGTCCTGTAGCCGAAGCACCTGACCGCCCATCCCTTACGCCTCCTTGTGAATCGCTGGAACAAAACCTATTGCAGGGTGAGCGCATATCGTGGATCGGTGCACCCTGATTCACCGATCTCGGCCACCCTGGTCTGCTGGGGCAACGCCTGGCTCGCCGGACAGGTCGGCCTCGACGAGGCCGCCGACCGCGTGGAACGACAGGCCGGCCCCCAAGTCGTCGCCGCGGAAAGCGGCGACCTTCCCCTCCGCGGGTTCCTCGCCGACCTGCGGATCGGGGGTATGAAGTCGCTGCGACTGGCCCTGCCCGTCCCGGGCGACCCGCTCGGGCTCACCGGACCGCCCCCCTTCAACTCCGCGGCCATCGAGGCCGGACAGGCGGCGACAGCCGTGCTCGGTGACAGATGCCTTGGCCTGGTCCCGGTAAAGGACCACCGCGGGTCATCGTACGCCGGGGTTCGCTGGAGCGTGCTGGAGGCCCGAGCCACGGCACCCGACCTGCCCTCTCTCGCCGACGCGGAGCACGAGCTGACCCGCGCGATGCGCGTGGCCACCGACGCCCTGCTCGGCGTGGGGGGTCCGGCCCAGGGCCACCGGCAGCCGAAGATCACCGATGACGGCCTGGCCCCCGGCTATCCCGCCCGCGCCCATCGGGTCGCCGCCCTGGCCGCCCGTCTCGCCGCGGTGCTCCGCATCGCCGACGAGCGGGGGCTCACCTCGGGCCAGCTCGCCGTGCGCGCCGAGGCCCTGCGTGAGCTCGACCGCGCGGTGCGCCGGGCCCGCGTGGTCGCCCACCACGCCATCACCGAGCTGGTCTGAGGGCCCGGTCCGAGAGCCTGTCGCGGGGCGGGTCACCGGCCGGAGGTCAGCTTCCAGAGCTTGACGGTGCGGTCCTTGCCCGCCGAGACGGCCACCATACGGTCGCCGATGGTCATGACGGTGACCGAGTAGACCCCGCCCTTGTGTGCCTTGATCGCCTTGCCAAGGGGTTTGCCCTCGGCCGGGTCCCAGAGCCGGACGGTCCCGTCCGTGCTGCCCGACACCAGCACGGTGCGCCCGTCCACCGTGCCGAACGCCAGGGAGTAGACGTTGCCTCCGTGACCCTTGAGCGGCTTGCCGATGGTCTTGGAGGTCTTCGGGTCCCAGATCCTGATCTTCTTGTCCTTGCCGCCCGAGGCGACCACGGTGCGGTCGCCCAGCTTGCCGAAGGCCACCGAGAAGACCCGCCCGCTGTGCCCCCGATAGACCTTGCCGTACCGCTTCCTGGTGACGAGGTCCCAGATCTTCAGCGTCTTGTCGGCGCCGGCGGACACGACGACGGAGCGCTTTCCGATCTTGCCGAAGGCGAGCCAGTTGACGTCGTCGCGGTGCGCGGAGACGACTCTGAGCAACCTGCGGCTCTTCAGGTTCCAGAAGTAGAGCGTGCCGTCGCCGTCCCCGGTGACGGCGACCGGTGAACCGTTCACGATGCCCGCCGCGGCGGAGAAGACCGCGATGGGGTGGTGGCCGAGAACCCTGCTCTTGCGGGTCTTCAGGTTCCACAGGCGGACGGAGTGGTCGTAGCCGCCGGTCACCGCGTACGGCGTGCCGCCGAAGGTGACGGTGGCGACCGCGTAGACCTCGCCCCGGTGGCCGCGGAGCCGGTGGAGCCTCTTGTGCTCGGCGGGGTCCCAGATCCCGAGCGAACCGTCCTGGCTGCCCGAGACCACCGTGGGCCTGCCCTTGATCTCGATCTTGGCGAGGGACTGTACGGCCCTGCTGTGCCCCTTGAGCGCCTTGCCGTCCTGACCGTCGAAGAGCACCGCGGCGGGCGGCATGGCGAGCGGCTCGGACGGCTCGGAGGTCGGCGCCGTCGTGAGGCTCGCCGTGGGGGCCGGGGTCAGGGCCTGCGCGACAGGTGTCGGGGCCTGCGTGGCAGCCTGCGAGGCGGCCGTGGGGGGCCGTGTGGAGGGAATCGAGGACGACGGCGTACCGACATCGGGAGCCGGGGAGCTCGCCGTGGTGTCGTTCCGCATGCTCGGCACCGCCACCAGCACGGCGGTGGCCAGGGCCAGGGCTCCCACGAGCACCCCGGTGACGAGGGCGGCCCGTCTGCGCCGTGTCCCGTGCTCGCCGGGCGCGCCGGGTACCGGGTCACCGAAGAGGTCCGGGTGCCGCGGCGGTGGCGGAGGGTACGCCCCCGGCGGGGGCGCGGCCTGCCGGCCGACGGGCGTCAGGTTGCCCGGGTAGTGCGCGGGTCCCGCGGGGGAGGTGAAGGGGACGGCCGCGGGTGGAGGAGCAGCCGGGGAGGTGCCCGCCCTGCCGCCCGGAGCGTGACCGGGGGCCGCGCCGGGCTCCCCCGGGTCCGCCCCTGACGGCCGCACCCACAACGTCTCGGGAGCGGGCGGCGGGGGCACGGTCGAGGCGGCGGGCGGGGGCACGGGCGGAACAGCGGGCGAAGGCGTGGGCAGGGCAGTGGGCAGGGCAGTGGGCAGGGGCGGAGCGGCGAGCGGAGGCTCGGGAGTGGTTGCCTCCTCCGACTGGGTGTCCAGAAGCGCGAACAGCACCTCGGAGGCGTTGGGCCGTTCCCCGGCCTGCTTGCTGAGGCACGAGGTGACGATCGGCCGCAGGGTGTCGGGAAGCTCGGACAGGTCGGGGGCCTCGTTCATCACCCTGTAGATGACCGCGGGCACGCTGTCCTGGCCGAACGCGGGCCGCCCGGTCGCGGCGAACACCATCGTCAACGCCCAGCTGAACATGTCGGAGGAGGGCTCGACCCGGTGCCCGGAGACCTGTTCCGGCGACATGTAGGCGGGGGTGCCGACCACTCCGCTCGTCACGGTCATCGCCGAGTCGAGGGCTCTGGCGATGCCGAAGTCGATTACGCGGGGTCCGTCGGGACCGAGCAGCACGTTGCTGGGCTTGAAATCGCGGTGCACGATGCCCGCCCGGTGGATGGCGGCCAGCGCGGTCACGGTACCGACCGCGAGCCGGTGGAGCACGTTGCCGCCGCGGGGTCCCTCGGCCTGCACGACCCGCTGCAGGGAGATCCCCTCCACCAGCTCGCTCACGATGTAGGGGCGGTCACCGTCCATGTGGGCGCCCAGCACCTGGGCGGTGCAGAACGGAGCCACCCGGCGGGCGGCGGAGACCTCACGGAGAAACCGGGCACCGTCCATGCCGGTGTCGCTCAGCCTGGGGTGGAGCAGCTTGATCGCCACCATCACCCCGTCGGCCCCCCGGCCCGCGTAGACCACCCCCTGCGCCCCCTCACCGAGGCGGCCGAGCAGCCGGTAGTCGCCCAGTGACTCCGGGTCCTCCCTGCGCAGCGGGCTCGTATCCGGCACCTGAGCCTCCCCGTTGTCCAGCCTGTGAACCGCCGCCATCCCCGAGTCACCAAAGATACGCAAATAACTAATTTTCAGGTAGATCATTCACGCTTCCGGCGCGTCCTTCTTAAGTCATAATCTTCGAAACAAATGGTGACTACGGTCACCCCTAGCTCGTGCGGAGACGCCCATGCGCCGAAGCTTCGGCACGCTTCTAGGTCTCAGCCTCATCACTCCGCTCGCGATCGTCCCCAACGCCTCGGCCGCCGCCGCGAACACACAGTCCCCGGCTTCCTCCGAGGCCCTGTCGGCGACCCGGACGGACGTCTCGGCCGTGGCCCCGT
This sequence comes from Streptosporangium sp. NPDC006013, assembly GCF_040614275.1. Taxonomy (NCBI): domain Bacteria; kingdom Bacillati; phylum Actinomycetota; class Actinomycetes; order Streptosporangiales; family Streptosporangiaceae; genus Streptosporangium; species Streptosporangium sp. NPDC006013. Next base: position 7,883 of record NZ_JBEXUE010000020.1, on the reverse strand, counting down.
CAGCGGCGAGTCTGGACAGGCCCTGGTCCGCTTTCAAGGTCTCAGTGAAGGCCCCAAAACGGGTCAGAAGCGGCCAAGAGTTCATGTATACGATCAAAATCACCAATCGGGGACCACAGAAGGCCGACTACTTCTACGTAGGCGGGACCCTCCTACCAAAAGGCATCAACAGCACCGTCTACTACAAGGGCCCGAAAGGCACCGACTGCGACTTCTACACCGACGGCTTCTGGTGTGTGACGCCCTGGATCATCGGCAAGGGCGAGTCGGAGACGGTGCGCATCTGGGTCAAGCTCAACAAGCGGACCAGGGGCACCGCGGTCGCCAAGCTCGGCGCCGACACCTGGAACGTCCCGACCGGAGGCGCGGACCTCAGCCGCGACGAGTGGAGGCGGCTGAACTTCCCCCACTGGTACTACCTCAAGACGGTGAAAACCAAGATCGTCCACCCCGCACCGCCCAAACCCAAGCGCAGTGGGGGCGGGAGTTACACCCCACCACCGCCGCCGCCTCCCCCGCCACCGCCCCCGCCGCCGGGACGGCGTGAGGAGAAGAAGGACACCTGACCTCGCACGCCGGTCAGGCCAGGCCGTTCCGCACCGCGTAGAGGGCGGCCTGGGTCCTGTCCTGCACGCCCAGCTTCATCAGCACGTTGGAGACGTGGGTCTTCACGGTCTTCTCCGCCACGGTGAGCTGTCTGGCGATCTCCCTGTTGGAACGACCCGACGCGATCAGTGCGAGCACCTCGCGCTCCCGTTCGGTCAACGGTGCCACCCGTCTGCCCTCCGGCGTGGCCGGAACGGATCCGGAGAGGGAGAGCATCGCCTCCGCGGCCTCCGGAGCGAGCAGCACCTGGCCACCGTGCACCGCCCGGATCGCGTGCACGAGCGCTGCCGGTTCGACGTCCTTGTACAGGAAGCCCGCCGCGCCCGCCCGCATCGCCGGGGCCACGTCCTCCCGGTCACTGACCGAGGTCAGCACGAGCGCCCGCGGCGACAGTCCCCGCTCCCCCAGCAGGAGCAGCGCGCCGAGCCCGTCGAGGACCGGCATCTTCAGGTCGAGCAGCAGCACGTCCGGGGCGAGGGTCTCCACCAGGGCGACCGCCTCGGCGCCGTTGGCGGCCTCGCCGACCACGTCGAGGTCTTCCTGGAGGTCCAGGAAGGTACGCAGCCCCTGCCGGACGACCGGGTGGTCGTCGGCGATCAGGACGCGGATCACGCCGGCACCTCCATCCGGACGAGCGTGCCGCCCCCGGGCTCCGACCTCACCCGCACGCTGCCGCCGACGGCCTCCGCCCGATCGCCCATCGAGGCGATGCCCAGCCCTCGTCCCACGGCGGCGGTCACCTCGAATCCCGTCCCGTCGTCGCTCACCTCCAGAAACACGCGCCCGCCCTCGCACCCCAGCCGTACGCCGACGGCACGCGCCTTCGAATGCCTGGAGGCGTTGTGCAGCGCCTCCTGGGCCACCCGCAGCACGGCCGCCTCGATCTCGGGTTCGAGGTCGCACACCGGAGCCTCCTCGAACGAGAACGAGGCCGGGTGGATCCGGTCGAGCAGGCGGACGTGCTTGCGGAGCGTCTCGGCCAGGCCGTGCCGGTCGAGCTCGGCCGGCCGGAGTTCGACGATCACCGCCCGCAGTTCGGCCAGCGCCTCTCCCGCCAGCCGTTCCACCCGGTCGAGCTCCCGCACCGCCCGTACCGGGTCGTCGGCGACCAGCGACGCCGCGGCCCGCGCGGTGAGGCGCAGCGAGAACAGCTTCTGGGTCACCGCGTCGTGCAGTTCCCCGGCCATCCGGGTGCGCTCCTCCACCAGCGTGAGCTCCCGGCTCCGCTCGTACAGGCGGGCGTTGGTGAGGGCGAGCGCGGCGTGCGCGGCGAACATGGTGAGCAGCCGCTGGTCGGCCTCGGTGAAGCCGCCCGGGGCCCGCTTGTTGGACAGGAAGATGATGCCGAGCACCTCGTCCCCGTCGAGGATCGGCACCCCGAGGAAGTCCTTGAGCACCGGATGGGCGCGGGGCCAGTATTCGAACCGGGGGTCCCTGCGGATGTCGGGAAGCCTGACCGGCACGCCCTCGCGCAGCAGGGCGCCGAGCATGCCGTGCTGGCGGGGCGTGGGCCCGATCGCGTCCCACTCCTCGTCGGAGATGCCCTCGGCGACGAACTCGGCGAACGCCCCCTGGTCGTCGGGCACGCCCAGCGCGGCGTAGCGGGCGTCCAGCAGCCGCCCCGCCGACCGCACGATGACGCCGAGCACCTCCCGGACCGACAGATGCCTGGTCACCGCGAGGACGGCCGAGCTCACCGCGTGCAGCACGGCGTCCCGGTCCTCACTCTCGGAGCTCACGGAACGACTCTAGCCCCGGTCCGATGAGAGCTCGGCGCCACCGTTCGGCGGGCTCGGTACCGGTGGACGGACGCCCGTGCGGCGGCCGGTACCACGATCAAAGCCGAGGAGGTGCGTTCATGCTGACGATCCGGTTGCCAACGAGTCATGAGAGGGATTCGAGGTCTTCGGCCGTCCCGTGGGGTGTGTGGGCGATCTTCTCTCGGAATCGCTCGTTCATCAGAAGCCGTGCATGGACTCAGGGGTGGTCGCCGGCCTTGTGCCGCGGTGGTTCCTCCGTCGGGAACAGGATCATGCTCAGCAGGTGGGGGCTGCGGCCGGGCGCGGGTTTGTTGCCCGCCCTGGAGGCCAGGACGTCGCGTAGCTCGTCGATCATCTCGGCGAGCTCGTCCGGGCTGAGCCAGACGGTGCCCTGCCGGTAGCCCACGGAGTCGGCGGTCGGGTCGGCTCCCTCCCGGTCGAGGTAGGCGTTGAACTCGGCGTGCAGGGCGGCCATGGCTGCGGCGAACCCGTGACGGTGCTCGTCCAGGGACATCGACGCGGCCATGTCGGCGTCGATCCCCGCATGCTCGCGGCGTAGCCGGTAGTGGCGTTCGACGGCGCCGTGCACGCGCTGCTCGTCGACGACCTCCAGCACTCCCGCCTCGGCCAGCAGGCCGACGTGCCGGTACACCGTGGTCTTGGGGACGTCGGGCAGGCCGGCGCACAGGCCGGACGTGGTGCGGGTGCGACCGCCGGACATGGCGTGCACGATGCGCAGCCGGACCGGGTGCAGGAGCAGATCAAGGGTGTCCACAGCTCTACGATCCCATATCTGGTACCGTTCCTGAAATTGGTAAAGCACATGCTCGATGGCATGCGACGGGCGGCGATCCCGAAAGGTGCGCTCTCGTCTCCGCCAAGCCGGCCCGGCAGTGAGGGAGTCAGCGATGCAACGTCAAACGGCCGAGGCAACGCCGCCAGTGGGACGGCACCACCAGGTCGGGGATCGGAGGCTGTTCCTCCACCGATCGGGCAGCGGGAGCCCGGCGGCGGTGTTCCTACCCGGGGCCGGCTCATCCGGCATGGACGGCTTCATCGTTCAGCAGCGGGCCGCCGAACTCACCACGAGCGTGCTCTACGACCGGGCCGGAACGGGGTGGAGCGACCGGGCCGAGCTGCCACGCACCTCCACCCAGGTCACCGACGAGCTGCGCGAGCTGCTGCGGGTCGTCGGCGTGCCCGCTCCCTACCTGCTGGTCGGTCATTCCCTCGGCGGCCTGCACGCACGCCACTATGCGCAGCGTTTCCCCGACGAGGTGGCGGGCCTGGTTCTGGTGGAGCCCGAACACGAGGACTACGACTCCTACATGCCCAAGGAACTGAACGAGCTGTACCAGGCATGGGACCCCGGCGAGGCGGTGCCCGACGAGTTGCCCGACGAGATCGTCCAGTTCTACCGCGGCCTGTTCGCGCGGGAGATGGCCGACTGGCCGGAGGAGATCCGCGAGTCGCTGATCGAACGGCACGTCAGCCCGGAATGGCTGAGAATCGGCGGCCAGGAGGCGGCCAACCGTTACCAACTCCATGACGAGGTACGCAACGCGGGACCGATGCCCGACGTCCCGCTGATCGTGCTCACCGCTGTGGCGATCGACCCCTTCAAAGAAGCGGTCACCCAGGGCATACCCACATCGCTCCTCCACGAGGAGGCCGAAGCGAAAACGCGGCTCTACACCGCGCTGGCCGAATCCGTTTCGCACGGCGAGAACCGCGTCATCGACGACGCCGGACACGTCTCCGTCATATTCCGCCGCCCCGACGCCGTTCTCCAAGCGATCCAAGACCTGCTCGGCAGGCTCGGCAGCTGATCAGGACAGCGGCTCCACGGCAGCGTCGATTCCCGGCCCGGAACTGCCCTGACCTGCGGCACCGGGGATCAGGCAGACCATCCCCATCGGGTCGGTGAATGCCCGCCGCTCAACTGCGCAGCTGCGCGTTGAGCCGTGCGGCCTGTCGCGTGAGGTGGTCGCGTTCGGGGAGGCTGGGCGCCGATCGGGCGGCTTCGGCGTAGAGCCGTGCCGCGGTCACCGGGTCACCGTCACGCTCGTTTAGGTACGCCGCGACGGCGGCGTGGCGGGGCAGGGCGGGGTCGAGCCCTGCCAGGGCGGCCAGGCCGGCCCGCGGGCCGTCGGCCTCGCCGACCGCGACGACCCGGTTGAGGCGGGCCACCGGGCTGTCGGTGAGGCGCACCAGTTCGTCGTACCACTCGACGATCTGCACCCAGTCGGTCTCCTCGGCTGTCCGGGCGTCGGCGTGGAGCGCGGCGATGGCGGCTTGGGCCTGGAACTCGCCCAGGCGGTCGCGGGTGAGGGCTGCCTGGAGCACGTCGACGCCCTCGGCGATCAGACGGGTGTTCCACAGGCCGCGGTCCTGCTCGGCAAGAGGCACGAGCCTGCCGTCGGGGCCGGTCCGTGCCGGGCGCCGTGCGTGGTGGAGCAGCATGAGCGCGAGCAGGCCCGCGACCTCCTCATGGTTGATCTTGGCCGCCAGCCGGCGAGTGAGCCGGATCGCCTCGCCGGCGAGGTCGACGTCGCCGGAGTAGCCCTCGTTGAAGACCAGGTAGAGCACGCGCAGCACCGTGGCGACGTCACCGGGCTGGTTGAACCGGACGCCCGAGACGGCCCGTTTGGCCCTGCTGATCCGCTGGGCCATGGTCGCCTCCGGCACGAGGTAGGCCTGCGCGATCTGACGCGTGGTCAGGCCGCCGACCGCGCGCAGCGTGAGCGCGACGGCCGAAGCCGGTGTCAGGGACGGGTGCGCGCACAGGAAGTACAGCTGGAGCGTGTCGTCCACCACCTCGCCCGGGCCGGGCATGGGCTCGCCTTCGACACGTACCTCGCGGTGCCGTCGGGAGGTATCGGCGCGGGCGGTGTCGAGGAACTTACGCCAGGCCACGGTGACCAGCCAGCCCTTGGGGTCCCGCGGCGGGTCGTCCGGCCACACGCGCACGGCCTCGACCAGGGCGTCCTGCACGGCATCCTCGGCCGCCGCGAAGTCGGCTCCGCGACGGACGAGGATGCCGATCACGATGGGGGTGAGGGTCCGCAGCAGGGCCTCGTCCACCGTGCGTCACTCCGTGATGGTCGGGGGCTCGGCCAGGAACGGGCGCACCTCGAGCCACTCGTGGATCGGCTTCCCACCCGCACCCGGAGCCGCGGACAACTCGCCGGCCAGCTCGAGCGCCCGCTCGTAGGTCTCGACGTCGATCACCATCCAGCCGGCGATCAGGTCCTTGGTCTCCGCGAACGGGCCGTCGGTGACCGGCGGCCGCCCCTCGCCGTCGTAGCGGACGAACGTGCCCTCCGGGGAGAGCGCCTGACTGTCGACGAACTCACCGGTGCCCTCGATCCGAGCGGCGAAGTCCCGCATGTACTGCACGTGGGCCGAAAGCTCCGCCGGCGTCCACTGGTCCATCGGCACGTCGTTGACCGGTGCCGGCGCGCCCCGGTAGTGCTTGAGCAGCAGGTACTTGGCCATCATGTTCTCCTCAGTGCGGTACGGCCCATTGTGGCCGTGTTCACTCCGGGGACGAAGCCGCGCTCGGGTTCTCGACATCCCGCCGCGACATTTCCTGGCGGACTTCAAAGACTCCGCGCACTCCCAGGCACCACAGATGGGCACAGGGAGCCCCTTCGCGTCCAAGGCGCGAAGGGCACGGTGGTGAGCCAGACCCGGCCGTGTCGGATCGCCGCTTCCCGATCGGCATCCGGTGCGTCGTCCAACCGCTCACCGTTCGGTCGGCCAGTCAGTCACAAGGAATCTCCAAGTGGGCTCCCGCATGCTGATCGTATTAACCAACGGGGGATCACCGAATTCCGACTGGAGTAAAGAAATGCGCCGGCACCTGACCGCCTTCGCCGCCATCGCCCTGGCGGGAGGCATGCTGCTCACCCCTGGAACCGCGAACGCCGCGGCTCCCCGGATCACCGCCCCGCAGGGGACGGTCCACACCGACAAGCCGCTCGCGCCGCTGAAGCTGACCGTCACCTACCCTCGCAGGGCCTGGGCGGGTGACTCGTACGTCTACACGCTCACGACCAAGAACGTGGGCAAGTGGTACACCGACATCGCCTACATCGGCGGCTACCTTCCCTCGCAGGTCTCCAAGGTCCGCGTCATCCGCAAGCCCGCCGGGTCGTACTGCGAGATCTCCGGCCGCGAGGTGGGCTGCCTGCTCGACACCCTGAACCCCGGAAAGACGGCCACCATCAAGGTCAGGGTCTGGTTGAAGAACAGCGCCAGGGGCACCGCGACCGCCGATTTCGGCTCGGCCTCGATCGACGTCCCCGCGGGCGGGCTCGGCACCTTCGACATCCACGGCATCGACATCGGCAGCGACGTCAAGTACGTGCGGGTGAAGACCCGGGTGCTCCGCTAACCGCGCGTTCCGCGCGTGCCGCCGTCCCCCTGGGACGATCGCCGAAACAGCGACGATCGTGACGCCCCGTACGTCGACGACGCGGCACGCGCGGAAAACGGCCTCAGTCGGTTTCATCCCCTAAAATCCTCTTAGGGTGCCTTTAGGGCATTTTCAAAACCCGGCCTTTCCCGGTTCGGGTTCCTCACGAAGCCCAGGCCTCTGCACGGCGCGAAGTCCCGGCCCTTTCGAGCCTCAGGTCACTCCGGGCCCCGGATCGCACGAGGCGTGCCGGGCACCTCCACCCGGTACGGCGCCGCGCCAGGTGCTCCACCTAAATCACATAGCGAAATATGATTTCTCCCCACATCTATATGTGTGATAAAACGCTGGAACTTTATGGGGCGTTCCAGGCGTCCCCTTAACCCTCCAGCTGGGAGACGTTTGATGCGCCACCCGATCTCCAAGATCGCCGCTCTTGCTCTGGTCGCCCCGCTGGCCGGCGGCATGCTGTTCGCCACCCCCGCCTCGGCGGCTCCCGCGCAGGCACCGGCGGCGGTCAAGGCCGCAGCCGAACCGTTCTCCTCCTTCACGGTCAGCGTCTCCGCTCCGAAGAAGGCCAAGGCCGGCGGAAAGGTCACTTACAAGATCAAGGCCGTCAACAAGGGCCCCTACGAGGCCGACTACTTCTACATGGGCGGCCTGCTGCCCAAAGGCTCCAAGATCACCGCAGTCTCCGCGCCCAAGGGCACGGGATGCTACAACTACGAAGACGGATTCTGGTGCTGGACTCCCTACTCCCTTGAGATCGACGACTACGAGACCATCGCGATCACGGTGAAGCTCGGCAAGAAGTCGGGGCGGACCGCCGAGGCGATCCTGGGCGTCGACAGCTACGACGTCCCGACCGGCGCCGAGAACCTCTCCCGGGACGAGCTTGAGCGCCTGGGCACCAAAAACTGGTTCTTCGTGAAGAAGGTCAAGACCAGGATCGTGGGCTGACCATACCCCACGAGAAGGCGAGCAGCCCCGGCCCGTCGCGGGCCGGGGCAGCCGCCCTCCGACACGGATCAGGCTGGTCAGCGCGCCGGCGAGGAAGAGCGCCACCAGGACCGCCATCCACGCCGGCGGGACCTCGA
>NZ_JBEXUE010000019.1:0-46659 GCF_040614275.1 Streptosporangium sp. NPDC006013 | reverse complement strand
TCTCGCAAGGCGGAGGAGGGAGCCGCAGCGTGCTGCGGTGACCGACGACAACGCGGCGAGGCGCCGCCTGACCGACCGCAGTAGGCAAAAGATCCGCAGGACAGGGCCTAGGCGTACCGGCCGCGCTCCGCTCTCAGTCGTCGTCCTCCCAGGCCTGGTCCTCCTTCTTCCAGTCCTCGTTCCGATCGGCCGCGGTCTTCAGCGCGTTGGCCGCGGCCTCGCGCGTCGGGTACGGTCCCATCCGGTCCTTGTTCGGGCAACCCTCGTCGGGTTCGACGGCCATGTGCTTCAGGCAGAACCACCATTGGTCACTCATGCGGCAATCCTGCCCAGTGGGAAGCGCAACTAGACTGTGGAACCATGACGACACTGCTCCAGCCCGGGCGGATCTCTCCCCTCCGCAGGGTTCCCTCTCACATCCAGCGGCCGGAGTACGTCGGGAAGAAATCCCCGAAGACCGGAGAGGCCGACGTCAAGACCCCCGAGATCATCGAGCGGATGCGGATCGCGGGCAAGCTGGCGGCTCAGGCGCTCGAAGAGGTCGGCAAGCACGTGGCGCCCGGCGTCACCACCGACGAACTCGACCGGATCGGCCACGAGTTCCTCTGCGAGCGGGGAGCGTATCCCAGCACGCTCGGCTACCGGGGATATCCCAAGTCACTGTGCACCTCGATCAACGAGGTGATCTGCCACGGCATCCCTGACGACACCGTGCTGCGCGACGGCGACATCGTCAACGTCGACATCACCGCCTTCATCGGGGGCGTGCACGGCGACACCGACGCCACCTTCCTGGTCGGCGACGTCGACGAGGAGTCACGGCTGCTGGTCGAGCGCACCCGCGAGGCCACCAACCGGGCCATCAAGGCCATCGCCCCCGGCCGGCAGCTCAACGTGGCCGGTCGCGTGATCGAGGCCTACGCCAAGCGGTTCGGTTACGGCGTGGTCCGTGACTTCACCGGCCACGGCATCGGCACCACGTTCCACTCGGGCCTGATCGTCCCCCACTACGACGACCCGTCACTGGCGGTCACGCTGGAGCCGGGCATGACGTTCACGATCGAGCCCATGCTGACGCTCGGCACCATCGACTACGACGTCTGGCCCGACGGCTGGACCGCCGTCACCAAGGATCGCAAGCGGACCGCCCAGTTCGAGCACACCATTCTGGTGACCGAGACCGGCCACGAGATCCTGACACTGCCCTAGGCTCTCTCCCCTGGACCTTTTGGCGCCTCGCCGCGTTGTCGTCGGTCACCGCAGCACGCTGCGGCTCCCTCCTCCGCCTTGCGAGGCACCACCTGGCCGATCCTCGCCACGGCAAGATCCGCGGGACAGGCCCTGGGGGCGCTCGCCCGGCGCCGCGCCCGTTTTCGTGCCGGCTAGTCCTGGCGGGGCACCACTCCGGTGACCGTGGTTCCCGCGCCCGGAACACCGTTGACGCTGAGCGTGCCGCCGACCTGGTCGAAGTGGGCGTGCATTGCGGTGATGCCCCGGCCCTCGGCCGGGCCGAAGAAGCCGACGCCGTCGTCACTGACCGTCATGCGCAGGCCACTGGGGCCGAGGGTGACGGCGACGGCCACGACCCGCGCGCCGCTGTGCCGCTCGACGTTGGCGAGCGCCTCCTCGAGCGTGGCCATCACGGCCCTGGTGATCCCGGCCGGAACGTCGCCGGCGGGCAGCGCCCAGATCTCGACGGTGGTCCCGGTGCGCTCGGACCATTCGGTGAGATGCCCCTCAAGGGCCTGGGCCAGGCTACGACTCCGGCCCCCACGTACGCGCAGTTCCTCGGACACTGCTCAACCTTCCTGATGCACGTTGCAGCCACCGGCCCCCGACCGAATATGTGACTGGGCGTGGCGCGCGATGACGAAGCGCTGCGCCCGCTGCGGTGAGCACGAGCCCCCTGAAACACCAGGCTACCGGGAGGCATCCGGGAGAGGGCTGGAAGATAGCAGGCCGTGGCCGTCCGGCTATTTCACGCCGTCGCGCTTATTGAGTTTGGCCAGGTATTCATTGTAGGCATCGAGCTGGGCGTCGCCGCTGCCGCCGGTCCGGGCCGCGGCGGCGTCGGCCCGGCGGTCGGCCCGGCGGGCTTTGCGGTCGTCGGCGCGCCACCACTGGAAGGCCAGCGCGAGGAGCACGACGAGCGTCGGGATCTCGCCGAACCCCCAGGCGATGGCCCCGCCGGTCTGCTGGTCCTCGACCGCGGAGGCACCCCACGTCCTGCCCAGCTGGTCGTACCAGTCGGAGGCCAGCACGGTGGTCATGCTCATCAGCGCGATGCCGAAGAAGGCGTGGAACGGCATGGTCACGAACAGCAGGAGGAGCCGGGCCACGTGCGGCAGCTGGTAGGGAGCCGGGTCGATACCGATGATCACCCAGAAGAACAGGGAGCCGCTGATCAGGAAGTGCACGGTCATCACGATGTGGCCGAGGTGCTCCTCCATCGCGGCGGCGAACAGCGGCGTGAAGTACAGCGCGTAGGTGGAGACGATGAAGATCGCGGTAGCGATCGCCGGGTGAGTGACGAAGCGGACGAACCTACTGTGCAGGATCGTGGTCAGCCACTCGCGGGGCCCTCGGTCGCCCCTGCGGGCGGCGGGCTTGAGAGCACGCAGGGCCAGGGTGACGGGCGCGCCGAGCACCAGGAAGATCGGCACCATCATCGACAGCGTCATGTGCTCGGCCATGTGCACGCTGAACAGCACCTTGGCGTAGCGGGCGACGCCACTCTGGGTGGCGATCAGCAGGATCAGCACACCGGTGAACCAGGCGGCCGTACGCCCCTTGGACCAGGAGTCGCCGCGCCGGGTGAGCCGTACGACACCGGCGAGGTAGAGGCCGGCCAGCAGCGCGATGACCGTGCCGGAGAACAGGTCGAACCACCACAGCGAGGCCAGGTTGGCCAGCGAGATCTCCGGCGGCATCGTGTAGCCGAGCACCTCGAAGGCCCTGTCGACGGGCAGCACCGCCGGGGGCGGCGCGGTGCGGGAGAGCGCGACGGCCAGCCCGATGGCCGCGAACATGACGACGATCTCACCGGTGGCGAAGCGGACGAAGGTGCCGGGGCCGCCCGCGGCGAGCGACGGCAGGGTCCGCTTGCGGTGCCACCAGCCGACGGCGCCGAGCAGCGCGAACGCGACGGTCTTGGCCAGCAGCAGCAGGCCGTAGGCGGAGGTGAAGAGCTCGGAGACCGAGGTGAGCCTGGCCAGGACGCTGAACAGGCCGGACAGCCCCACTCCGACGAAGCACCACAGCGCCAGGGTCGAGAAGCGGGCGGCGGCGATCTCCAGGTACGGCTGCCGGCGCAGCGCGTGCGCGCAGAGCACCCCGAGGCCGCCCACCCAGAGCGCGAGGACGACGAGGTGGAGCGCGACACCGGTGGTGGCCAGGTCATGGTTGGGCGAGGAGGCGGAGTGGCCGGTCAGCGCGGGCGGGAGCAGGGTGACCAGCGCGAGGACGAGCAGGCCGCCGGCCGCACCTGCGGTGATCGCCCCTCGGGCGAAGAGCGCGATCGCGACCGAGAAGAGCACGACCAGGGTCAGCGCGATGCCCTGGGAGACCTGGCTGGCGAAGCTGGTGAGCTCGTTGCCGCCGAGCACGTCGGCCACCGGCAGCCCGAGCGCCTCGGAGAGGCTGAACACCATCGTGGCGGCGGCGGCCCCGGCCCAGACGAGGGCGATCCAGGAGGCGGCCTTGACGTAGCCGAGCGCGGGTTTGCCCAGCAGGCCCTTGTCGTTGGGGAGCAGGACCGTGGCGGCCAGGAGTACACCGACGGTGAGCACGCCCGCCGCGTCCATCGCCAGCTTCGCCAGCGGCAGCCCCCAGCGGGTGAAGGCCCCCTGATCGGGCAGGCCGGGAATGATGCGCGGGGTCGCGGCACCTCCGGCGATCATGGCGATCACCAGGGCGGCGGCGGCCGCCACCGCGGCCGCCAGGGCCAGCCGCACGGCCCGGCTGTTCCCCGGCGTCTCGCTCTGTGCCGTCTGCGCGGCCCGCGCGGGCCCGCTCATGGCCGCTTCTTGTTGCGCATGCTGAGGAACAGGCCGATGCCGACTCCGGTCACGCCTCCGACGATGATCCACATCCAGCCGGGCACGCCCTGCGAGGAGCCGGGCTCCTCGTCGCCGACCGCGGCGGCCGGGCTGAGCGCGGCGGACGGCGCGTTCTCGGCCGGGGTCTCCGCGGTGACCGGGCTTTCGGCCGCCACCGGGGACTCAGCGGCGGCGGCGGACGGCGACGCCGATTCCGACGCCGATTCCGACGGGGAGGCGGAGCCGAGCAGGGTGAAGGGAATCTCACCCTCAATCGGGTGGCCGTCGGAGGAGACGACGCGATAGGCGATGACATAGTCACCTGGAGGGAGATCCTCCTTGACCTTCTGGGTCACCACCGTGCCGTCGACGACGGGTTTGCCGTCCTGGTGGTTCTCGTCCCCGGAACGTACGACGACGTTCGGGAAGCGCACCGAGGCGGTGAACGTCAGCTTCACCTCCTCCAGGCTCTCGACCTTGGCGCCCTGGGCGGGGTCGCTGCTCTTGAGCCGGTCATGGGCGAGGGCCGGCGAGGCGAAGGCCGTGCCGAGCACGAGGGCGACGAGAAGCGCGAGGGCGACCGCGACAGGGGAAGTCTTCATGGCAACCACAAGGCTACCCAGGTGACCGCGCGGTCTCGACCCCCCTGTCCGATCTACCTTCGGCGCGGGTTCTCCGCCCCGCCCTACAACCCGACGCCGGCCAGCGCCCGCCGGTAGGCGTCGACGCTCCGGTCCGGCTCGTCGATACGTTCCAGGACCCGGGCCGCGGTCAGCCAGGCATGAGCGGTGAAGCGGGTCTCCGGCGCCTGCTCCAGGCACTCCGTCCCGGCGCGCAGCTCCTGCGAGGCCTGCTCCTGCAGGCCCAGCTCCGCGAGGGTCTCACCGTGCAGCAGGCGGGCCTCCGCCTGCATGACCTTCGGCATGCCGTCGAGTAGATCGCAGACGAAGCGCATCCGCTCCTCGGCCCGTTCGGGCTGGGCGAGCAGCAGCTCCGCCCGGACGAGGTTCATCGCGCAGCGCATCTTGTCTATCGAGCTGGCAGAGCTCTCCGCCAGTTCCTTCTCCACCTTCAACAGCACATCACGCCAGGCCTCGGCCTCCATGGGCCGCACGATCAGCAGTACCTGGGCGTAGTCGCCGCGCAGCCGGGCCAGCCTTCGGGCGTCGCCGTACTCGGACTGGATGGCCAGGGCACGCTCGGCCTGCGTGACCGCCTCGTCGGCGTGGCCGCTCTCGACGGCGACGATCGCGGCACCCCAGTGCGCCAGGGTGAGCGCCTGCGGGCTGGCGAGGAGCTCGGCGGCGGCGATCATCTCGGCGGAGAAGTGACGTGCCCGGAGCAGGTCGCCGCGCTCGATGTAGGCCGCGAGCAGCTGGCCGCCCAACCGCATCAGACCGTCCGTCCAGGCCGGCCGGACCGCGCCGGTGAGGATCTCCTCGGGGACGTGCACCGCCCGGGCCAGGTCCCCGCTCTCCCGGTAACAGCGTGAGAGCGCGACCGCGACCGCGACGTGACGCTCGGGGCTCAGAGCTGCCTCGTCACTCTCGCGCAGCCCGTTGAGCAGGACGATCGCCTGCTCCAGGTCGCCGCAGGCCTCGGTCGAGAGGGCCAGGCCGTACTCGGCGTCCTGCCGCATCTGGGGCAGGCCCGCCAGCCCGCTGTCGGCGAGGAGTTCGGCGTAACGGGTGCGGGCCTCGACGACCTCGCCGTTGTCCATGGCCAGCTGCGCGTAGCTGAGCGCGAGCTCGATCTCCTGCATCTGCTCGGCCGTGACACCATTGATCAGATACGTAAGGGAACAGTCGAGTTTTTCGGCCAGCAGCTCCAGCACCGCGGGGGTCGGAGTACGCTTGCCACTCTCGATGAGAGATACGTAACTGTCCGACAGTTCTGGATGGGCGAGCTGCGCCTGGGAAAAACCACGTTGCCGGCGGACGGTTTTGATGCGCTGCCCCACCAAGTCTTGACCAGTCACGTTACCCCTTGAAAGATATCATTTGAGCAGCAGAACCTACGACAGGAGTCTCCCCGTGCGCCGACGTCTTGCCTTGTCTGCCCTCGCCATGCTATTTACGGCTGCTTTTGCCGTCACTGGCAATGCTACGACCGCGAGTGCTGATTCGTCTGCCCCCCCGAAGGACACCGGTAAGTATTCTTTGCAGGCGGGCGCCGCCCAGGCCTACCTGGGCTGGGGCTACCCGGACTGAGCGACGGCTCAGCCCGCCGTAAAGACAGGGAACGGAAAGAACCCCTCCCGCCCTTGTGGAGAGCTTCCAGCCGGCGAGCCACTCCACCTGGCGGAACCGGTGCGGCCCGCACCGGTGTGAGCGTGCAGGCCTCCGGCGTGCGCGCGCCACGAGACGGGACCCGCGGGTAGCGGCGGAGCCGGGATCCGGACCCCTTCCGTGGAAGACCATCACCCTTCACGGAGGATCCCGGCCGCAGGCAACACCTACATATAGATCCCATTACATCCGTATAGATTTTATTGCAGGTCACGGCTCGAACCGAGGGGGTCGGCGGCGCCCACCCGCCCCCTCTCATCGGCCATGCCTTTCCGCCCGCCTTTCATCACCGACCGGCCTACGGGCCGGTCGGCTCGCGGAATTCGAGCCGCCTCCCCGTGCCGCCGACCGGTCCGCGGGCCTGTCGACTCACGGAACCCATGTCGCCGCCCCCCGTGTCACCGGCCGCGTCTCTCGACACCCCGCTTTTAAACCAGCCATTACTCTAGAAATACATTGAACTAATCCGCTATCAAGTCAATGTCCTAAACCGGTCAGCCGACTTCCCCGAAGGCGGAGCGGCCTGTCCACTTCAGGCAGGGAAAAGCACCCCCGGATGAAGCCGCGAGCGCGGCCTGCCCGGAGAGAGGTCGCGGGACGGCCCGACCCCCCGTGCCGGCCCCCGCCTCGTCCCCCCTCGGATCCCGGCCTCCTGCTCGGCCCCACGCGGCCCGTCCCCGGGCGTCTCTAGATGATCTCTAGGACCGCCTGCGACAGTCGGATGGCGGGAATTCCAGAGGACCACCGGCCGGGATTCTGTTGCTCCGGGCCTCCGGTCCGAGAATCCCTTTCCTGGCGGCTCTCTCGTCATCGCGGACCGGAACGACAGGACGGAGGGACGATCGATGGACGCCCCTCCTTCACGCGCGTACGACGGTGGATCCAGCACACGTGCCACGTGCCTCCCCTTCCGCATCGCGAATCACCTCGGAAATTCATCGGAGTCCGATCCGAGAGCGGCGTCACCTGCCGGGAGGAACACGCGGGTGTTCGGTCAAGCGCAGTTCGCGAGGGGCACATGACCCATTCTTTCCTGACCTCTCCATCGGCCGGAGGGAGAGACCAGATCCGGCCCGATATCAACACTCTCTGCTCGTCCGCGAGGCGCAGCGTGGCCGTTCTCCTGCCCAATCCCAGAGCCGGCGTCGCGTTTTCCCGCATCTTCAATTCGGCTGTCATTCCACCTGGCGTGCGGACGAGGGTCGTCATCGGCTCATCGTCCGGAGCGGCCGGTTTTCCCGAGTCGGTGGAGCTGAGGGTCGATCCGCTGATCTCCGAGAGATTCCTGATGATCGACGGCCTCGTCGCCATGACCGGCCACACCTCCCGGATGGCGGTGGTGCGCACCCCCGCACTGGTCACGTTGCTGGGAGAGCTGTTCGAGCGCGTCTGGTCACAGGCCGCACCACGCCGCCGCGAGCGGGAGCCGCTGTCCTCGCTGACGGACCAGGAAAGGACCGTTCTAAGGATGTCCGCGGAGGGCCTGACGGACGAGGTGATCGCCCGCCATCTCGGCCTGACCTCCCGCACCGTACGCCGCCACATGGCCACCGCGATGGAGCGGGTCGGAGCGCAGAGCAGATTCCAGGCGGGAGTCCGTATCGCCAAGGCGGGGATCGTCTAGGCGATCAGCGGGGGACTCCGCGCCGCGAACTTGTCAGATAAGGTCGTTCTCCTCGACTTCGCTGTGTCATGCCCAACCGCGTGTGGAGGCCTGGTGGACGAAACGGAAGCCATTACCACCACCGGCGCCGCGGAGGGACTCGGCGTCGACGTTCTGGGACCGGTGACCGGCCGGAGGGGTTCACTCGAGCTCGACCTGGGAGAGCCCAGGCAGCAGGCCGTCCTCTGCATCCTGGCGATCAACGCGGGACAGCCGGTCACCAGGGACCGGCTGATCGACGGAGTATGGGGAGAGCGGCCGCCGAAGACGGCGGAGCAGAGCGTCTACACGTACGTGTCCAGGCTGAGACGGGCACTGGACCCGGACCGGGATCCGCAGAGACCTTCGAGGCCGCTGGTCTCCGTCCCCGGCGGATACTCGCTGCGGCTCGCGCCGGAGCAGGTGGACGCCCTGGTCTTCGAGCGCTGCCTTGACCTGGCCAGAAAGTCGCACGCGAAGAACTCGTACGAGACCGCCCTGCACTCCCTGGACAGGGCCTCGGAGCTGTGGCGGGGCACGTGCCTGGGTGGGATTCCCGGTCCGTTCGCCGAGTTCGAGCGGCACAGGTTGAACGAACTACGCCTGACCTCGCTGGAGCTGCACGCGGACCTGCTGCTCCTGCTCCGGCGCCCCCAGGAGGCCGCGGCCCGGCTGGCCCCCCTGATCCGCGAGCACCCGCTGCGCGAAAGGCTCCGCGAGCTGCACATGGTCGCGCTTTACCGCTGCGGCCGGCAGGTGGAGGCGCTGAAGGTCTATCAGGAGATCCGGCACCTGCTGGCCGAGGAGTTCGGCATCCAGCCGCACGAGAGTCTCCGCAGGTGCCATGAGCTGATCTTACGCGCCGACCCCCTGCTCGATCTGCCCTCGGCGACGCTCCCCACGCCCCCGGAGCGGGTCCCCCCGCTCCGGGAGCCCTCGCATTCGCGGCACCGCGCCGCCGCCCGGGGAAAGGTGGCTCACCAGTTGCCGCGCGACCCCACCGACTTCGTCGGACGCGCGGAGGAGCTCGTGCGGCTGAGAACGCTGCTCTCTCCCTGGGACGGCCGCCCGCCCCGGCACGTCGTCGCGATCACCGGGGCACCCGGATCCGGCAAGTCGACCCTGGCGCTCCGGGCCGCGCACCTGGTCCGCGACCGTTTCCCCGACGGGCAGCTGTACGTGAACCTGCGCGGGGCGACGCCGGGCATGAGGCGGCTGGAACCGATCGAGGTGATCAGCAGGTTCCTGCGCGATCTTGGCATGCCCCAGCGTGACATTCCCGCCGACCTCGATGAGGCCGCCGCCCTGTGGCGCGGCGAACTCGACGGCCGCGAGATCCTCGTCGTGCTGGACGACGCCGCCGATGAGGCCCAGATCCGCCCGCTGCTGTCGGTGCCGATGGGCAACACGATCCTGACGACCAGCCGGGAGAGCTTCACCCTGCTCGACGACTGTGCCCGTATACCGATCTCCAGGATGCGGCGCGCCGAGTCCTCCACGATGCTCGCGAGACTGATCGGGGAGGAGCGGGTCGCCGAGGACGTTCAGGCGACGGCGCGCCTGATCGACCTCTGCGGAGGCCTGCCACTGGCCGTCGGCATCGCGGGAGCCCGGCTGGCGAACCGGCCGCGCTGGGGCGTTGTCGATCTGGTGAGCCGGCTGGAGGACGAGCGGGGGCGGCTGCGGGAGCTGGCGGCGGGCGATCTCGCGGTCCGATCCAGCCTCGCGGTCAGTCACGACATGCTCGCCGGCAGCGACCACCACCTTGACCGGACGGCCGCCCGCGCGCTGCGCGCGCTCGGCGTGCTGCAGACGGCCGACGTGACGGCACCTGTCGTCGGCGCCCTGCTGGATGTCCCCGCGGACACCGCGGAGCGCGCGATGGAACGGCTGGTCGACGCGCACCTGCTGGAGGAGGGCGAGCCGGGAAGGTACCGGCCGCACGACCTGATCCGGCTGTTCGCCGGCGAGCAGGTCGCACGTGAGGAGACGGAGACGGATCGCGACGCCATGCTGGACCGGGCGCTGAGCTTCTATGTCGGGACCACCCGGCTGGCCGTGAAGCTGGCCCGCTACCCTCGCGCGGAGTCGGCGGACGTCGATCTCGGTGCCGATCCTCTCCCGCTCGGCTCGTACCAGGAGGCCCACGAGTGGCTGAACCGGGAACAGGCCAATCTCCTGTCCGCCGCCTTCCAGGCGATGTCCGCTCCCCGGGAGCGGACATCGCGTCTCGGCGTCGCCCTGGTCTTCGCGCTCTTCTGGCACCTCCACCACGCCGGCCTTCCCGCTCGTCTCCTCACCATCAGCCGGCGGACCCTCGCGGCCGGGCAGCGGCTGGAGGATCGCCGGCTTGAGGCGGGGGCGCACAGCCTCGTGGGCCTCGCACTGAACATGGTCGGCCGTCTCGAAGAGGCCCTGCGCCACTTCCGGCAGCACCTGATCCTGTGCCGTCGGCTCTCCGAGCGGCATGGTGAGCAGAAGGCGCTGGGAAACCTCGCCATGAACCACCTCGCACTCGGCTGCTACGAGAAGTGCATCGACTGCGCCGAGAAGCAGCGGGAGGTCGCGGACGCGATCGGGTACAGGTCGGGCGAGCACTACGCGCTCACCATGATCGGTTCGGGGTACCACGGCCTGCGCCGGTTCGAGCAGGCACTGGCCATGCTGGACGAGGCCCTGTTCAAGTGCCGCAGGGACGGCAACCTGTATCAGGAGACGGCCGTGCACGAGAGGCTCGGCGGCGTTCACCTCGACCTGGGGGACGCCGCGGCGGCCAGGGCCTCCTTCGAGGCCGGCCTCGACTGCGCGCGCGCCGCGCAGGTGGTCGTCGCCGAACCGTACCTGCTGCTCGGCCTGGCCCGCTCCCTGCGGCTCCTCGGCGAGGTGGAGCAGGCCGTGACCTACCTGGGGCGTTCCGTCGCGTCCGCCAGGGCGACGGGGAACGACGAGGTGGAGAAGGAGGCGTCGGCGGAGCGGGCGGCCATCGGGGCCACCCGCGAGAAACCGTCCGCCTCCCCGGGCCGGATGATGGCTCTCTGAGGACCGCGAGCTGAGGACCGCGAGCCCAACGGGCTGATCACGCGCACCCGGCCGGGCACAACCGTAAGAGTCGCTAACGACCGCCTCCCGCGTTCCCCCGTGTCTGCCATGTCCGGCCCCGTGCCCGGCTGATGTACTACCAGAGTGAGCGGCATCGAAACGCGGCAGAGCCTGGGCGTCGGCGAGAGCGTCCTGCGTCCCGACGGGACGCTGAAGGTCACGGGCGAGTTCGCCTACTCCTCCGACCTGTATCTGGCGGACATGATCTGGGGGGTCACCCTGCGCAGCCCGCACCCGTCGGCGTGGATCCGCTCGATCGACGTCGGCCCCGCGCTGGCCATGCCCGGCGTGTACGCGGTGCTCACCCACGAGGACGTGCCCGGCGAGAGGTTCTACGGGCTGGACCACAGGGACCAGCCGGTGCTCGCCATCGACCAGGTCCGCTACCAGGGTGAGCCGGTCGCGCTGATCGCCGCCGACCACCCCGAGCGCGCCAGGAGGGCGGCCGAGGCCGTCATCGTGGAGTACGAGGTCCGCGAGGCCGTCACCGACCCGCGCCGGGCCGCCTTCGACACCTCCTGTCCCGCGGTCCACGAGCGCGGCAACGTGCTGCGCCACCAGCCGATCCGGGTCGGCTCCACATTCGAGGCCCCGGTGGTGGTCACCGGCGAGTACGAGGTCGGCATGCAGGACCAGGCCTTCCTCGGCCCGGAGTCCGGGCTGGCCGTACCCGCCGAGGACGGCGGGGTGGACCTGTACGTCGCCACGCAGTGGCTGCACGCCGACCGGGGCCAGATCGCGCCGTGCCTGGGACTGCCCGAGGAGAAGGTGCGGCTCTCGCTGGCCGGGGTGGGCGGCGCGTTCGGCGCCCGTGAGGATCTGTCCATGCAGGTCCACGCGTGCATGCTGGCCCTGCGCACGGGCCGTCCCGTGAAGATCGTCTACAACCGCGAGGAGTCCTTCTACGGCCACGTCCACCGGCACCCGGCCCGGATGCGCTACGAGCACGGCGCCACCCGCGAGGGCAGGCTGCTGTACGTCAGGGCGGAGATCCTGCTGGACGGCGGCGCCTACTGCTCCACCTCCCCGGCCGTGGTCGGCAACGCGGCCTCGCTGGGGGTCGGCCCCTACGAGGTGGACAACGTGTGGATCGACGCCTACGGCGTCTACACCAACAACCCGCCCTGCGGGGCGATGCGCGGTTTCGGCGCGGTGCAGGCCTGCTACGCCTACGAGTCGCAGATGGACAGGCTGGCCGAGGCGTGCGGGATCTCCCCCGTCGAGGTCAGAATCCGCAACGCGGTCTCCCAGGGGTCGAGGCTGGCCACCGGGCAGGTGATCGACTCGCCCGCGCCGCTGGCCGAGATGCTCGCGGAACTCGCCGCGATGCCGCTGCCCACCGCCCCCACCGCCTCGGACGGCGCCTCGGACGACGCGGGCGGGACGGACCTGCTGAGCATGCCGGGCGGCATCTCACAGACCACCCACGGCGAGGGCGTGCGGCGCGGGGTCGGCTACGGCGTGGGTATCAAGAACATCTGCTTCTCCGAGGGCTTCGACGACCACTCGACCGCCAGGGTGCGGGTGGAGCTGATCGGCGGGGAGCCGCACGTCCTGGTGCACACGGCGGCGGCCGAGGTGGGACAGGGTCTGCTGATGGTCCAGGAGCAGATCGCCAGGACCGAGCTGGGGATCGACACGGTGACGGTCGCGCGGGCGGACACCTCCGTCGGGTCGGCCGGGTCCTCGTCGGCGTCCCGCCAGTCCTACGTCACCGGTGGTGCGGTCAGGGCGGCCTGCCAGGCCGTGCGGGAGCGGCTGGACAAGCTGCGGGCCGACGGATCGTCGCTGGTGCAGGCTCTGGAGCTGGCCGGGGCCGTGGAGGAGACCAGGGAGTACCGGCACCGGCCCACCTTCCCGCTGGACCCCCTCACCGGGCAGGGCGACTCCCACACCCAGCTCGCGCTGTGCGTGCACCGCGCGGTCGTGGACGTGGACGTGGAGCTCGGCCTGGTCAAGGTGGTGGAGCTGGCCGCGGTCCAGGACGTGGGCCGGATCATGAACCCGCTCGCGCTGGAGGGCCAGATCCACGGCGGTTCGGCCCAGGGGCTGGGGTTGGCGCTCATGGAGGAGATCCAGGTCCAGGACGGGGTGGTGCGAAACCCCTCGTTCACCGACTACCTGATCCCCACCATCCTCGACATGCCGCCGATGCGGGTGTCGATCCTGGAGAACCCGGACCCGCACGCCCCCTACGGCCTGCGCGGCGCGGGCGAGCCGCCCACCCTCTCGTCCACCCCCGCGGTGGCCGCCGCCGTACGGGCCGCGACCGGCCTGCCGCTGCCCCGGGTGCCCATACGTCCCCATGACATCGCCTTGAACGGGTAGGAACCGCCCATCCCCTCCATGTCCGGAGGGGAGACCATGGATCGCTTCTTCGAGCTTTCGGCCAGGGGGACGACGGTCGGCCGCGAGCTCCGGGGCGGGATAACCACCTTCATGGCGATGGCGTACATCATCCTGCTGAACCCGATCATCCTGGGCGGGGCGACGGACGTCACGGGGGCCAGGCTGTCGACCCAGCAGCTGACCACGTCGACGATCCTCGCGGCGGCGGTGAGCACGCTGCTCATGGGAGTGATCGGCAACGCACCGCTCGGGGTCGCGACCGGGCTCGGGCTGAACGCGGTGGTCGCCTACCAGGCCGCGCCGCACATGACGTGGGCTCAGGCGATGGGGCTGGTCGTGCTGGAGGGGCTGGTGATCGTGCTGCTGGCCGTGTCCGGGCTGCGGCAGCTAATCATGAACTCCATCCCGCTGGCGCTGAAACACGCGATCAGCGTGGGTATCGGCATGTTCATCGCGCTGATCGGGCTGGTGGACGCGGGTTTCGTCGGCAGGGGTACGGGGTCGCCGGTCCAGCTCGGCACCACCGGGCGCCTGACGGGCTGGCCGGTGGCGCTGTTCTGCCTGGGGCTGCTGGTGATGATCGCCCTTTTCGTGCGCAAGACCCGGGGCGCCATCCTGATCGGCATCGTGATCACCGCCGTGCTCGCCGTCGTGGTCGACACGTTCACCACGGTCCCGCCGGAGCTCTGGGGTGTGGTGATACCCCGGATGCCGGAAGCGGTGGTCGGGGCGCCCGACTTCGGGCTGGTCGGCCAGGTGGACCTGTTCGGCGGATTCGCCCGCGCCGGTGCGCTGACCGCCACGATCGTGCTGTTCACGCTCGTACTGTCGGGGTTCTTCGACGCGATGGGCACCATCATCGGGGTGAGCGACGAGGCGGGCCTGGTGGACGAGCAGGGCCGGGTGCCCCGGCTGGGAGCGATCCTCACCGTGGACGGCGTGTCCGCGGCGATCGGGGGTCTCACGAGTTCCTCGGCGAACACGGTGTTCGTGGAGTCGGCGGCCGGGGTCGGCGAGGGGGCCAGGACCGGCCTGGCGTCCGTCGTCACCGGTGCCCTGTTCTCGCTGACCCTGCTCTTCACCCCGGTCGCCACCGTCGTCCCCGCCGCCGCGGCGGCGCCCGCGCTGGTCCTGGTGGGCGCGCTGATGATGACCCAGGTCAGGAAGGTGCCCTGGGAGGACCTGGGCATCGCGATCCCGGCGTTCCTGACGATCGTGCTGATGCCGTTCACCTACAGCATCACCAACGGGGTGGGCGCGGGCGTGATCTCCTACACCGTCATCCAGGCGGCCCTCGGCCGGGCCCGGAGGATCCCGTGGCTGCTCTGGGCGGTCAGCCTGATCTTCGCGATCTACTTCGGCGTCGACGGCGTCGGAACGCTGTTCTTCTGAGCCGGCCCGGATCGCACGGGGCCGCTCTCAGGACCTGTCGTTCAGCTCGCAGGCGATCCCGTTCTTGTTCCCGTCGATGTACCAGTCGTACTCCTTGTGAATCCCCTTGTGGTACGGGCCGTAGCCGTTGTCGTTCGCTTCCCTGCAGGTGCGGTATTTGGGGTCGAGGTCTCCGTTGCCCGACGTGGCCGGAGCGGTGTTCCGGGTGGCGGGGTTGGTGGCGGCAGCGTCCGTTCCCGGCGGGGGCGTCGCGGCCGGGTCCGTCCCTGGCGGATTGGTCGCGGCCGGGTCCGTCCCCGCCGGGTTGGTCGTGTCCGGGACGCCGTTGTTCGACGGGCTCACGGGCTGGTTGGGCTGCGGGTTCGTGGCCGGATCGGCCGGTGGGGTGAAGACCGACGTGTCGTCCGGCCGGGGGCCGGCGGTCGGCTCCGTGCCGATGCCGCTTGAGCCGAGCAGCCGGACGACCATCGCGTCCGCCTGCTCCTTGGTGAAGGAGCCGGCGATGCTCAGGCTGTCGGCGGTGATCGCCTGGGCGACCCGGGGGGCCGCCACCACCTTCTCCCCCACGACGATCGCGATCTGCTGCCTGACCGGGTCGTCCTCCTTGACCACCTCCTCGGTCAGGTCGGTGATCTGCTCGCGGAAGGTGGGCGCGAACGCGATCCTGACCGAGTAGGTGCCGTTCTTCTCCTTGATCGCCTCGATCTTCCGCACGGCGTTCACGGTGACCCCGGCGGCGACCGAGTAGCAGTTCTGCCCGAGGTCGTCGGGGTAGGTCTCCGGAAGCGTGCAGGCTCCGGCCTTCGCCTCGGTCACCGGGGCGAAGTGGATGGGAACCGCCAGCCGGCTGGGCGGCTTGGCGCCGAGCGGCATATCGGGGTTGCGGGTCATGAGCACCGCGATGGTGCCGAGCACGCCGGTGATCAGCACGACGACGACCAGGGTGGTCAACAGGATCGCGGTCGTGATCCGGCTCGCCCTGGGGATCCCCGGCGCCCCGTTCGGCGGACCTCCGGCCTGCCTGCCACCGGCCTCCGGACCGCCCGCTCCGGGGCCACCCGGCCCCTGACCGCCCGGCCCCTGACCAGCTGGACCCTGACCACCCGGCCCCGGCACGCCCGGACCTGGCCCGCCCTGACCTGGGCCGTCCTGACCTGGGCCGTCCGGTCCGCGGTCGCCGAAACCCGGGCCGGCGAACCTCGTGTCACCGGGGTCCGAACCACCGGGCCCCGGACCTTCGGAGCCGGGATCGCCGGGCCTCGGACCGGCGGGGCCGGAACCACCGGAATCAGGGCCGCCGGGACCCGGTTCGCCGGGGGGCTCGGCGCCCGGCTCCCAGGGGCCACGGGCGTGGCGTCCGGTTGGGGCGCCGGGACGCTCGGGCGGCGTGAAGGCGTCACGGCGCTCCGGCGGCGTGAAGGCGTCGTAGGAGGATGAGGGTCCCCATGACGCGCCGGCGGGCTCGTCAGACCCTGCTGGAGGTCCCTGCGGTACGGGCGGCCCACCCTGCCCCGCGTGCATCCCCATCGTCATATCCCCGTATTCCTCGCATCTGTTCGCGGCGAGCCTATCGATCAGCGCGGGAAGCCGGTAACCCCGCAAGTCAGGATGGACGCCGACAGGCCGGGCGTCGACGGACCGCTGACGGTACGCCACCGGCGCCGCCCCTTTCCTGCCACCTTGCGCGTGATTACTCACTTTCGGGGAACGCAACGTGAAGAAGAGGACACGTGCCCACCCTGGAGGAGCCGTGAAGATCTCTGTTCCCAGCGAGGTCAAGAATCGCGAGTACCGTGTGGCCCTGACTCCCGCCGGAGCCCATGAGCTCATCCGGCACGGCCACGAGGTCCTCGTCGAGAAGGGCGCCGGGGTGGGGTCCGCCATTCCCGACGCCGACTTCCGACGCGTGGGCGCGACCGTCCTGGACTCCGCGGACGACGTGTGGGCCGAGGGCGACCTGGTCCTGAAGGTCAAGGAGCCCGTCGCCGAGGAGTACCACCGGATGCGCAAGGGCCAGGTGCTCTTCACCTACCTGCACCTGGCCGCGTCGCCGGCCTGCACCCGGGCCATGCTCGAATCGGGGATCACCGGCATCGCCTACGAGACGGTGCAGAACGCGGACGGCTCCCTGCCCCTGCTGGCCCCCATGTCGGAGGTGGCCGGACGGCTCGCCCCGCAGGTGGGCGCCTATCACCTGATGCGCCAGGGCGGCGGGCGAGGCGTGCTGATGGGCGGGGTGTCCGGCGTGCACGCGGCCAGCGTGGTCGTGATCGGTGCCGGGGTCTCCGGTATGAACGCCGCGGTCATCGCGCTGGGCATGCAGGCGGAGGTGCTGCTGCTGGACCGTGACATCGACAGGCTCCGCCAGGCGGACATGATCTACAGGGGCCACTGCAGGACCATCGCCTCCACCGCCTACGAGATCGAACGGGCGGTGCTGGACGCGGACCTGGTCATCGGCGCGGTGCTGGTCGCGGGCGCGAGAGCCCCCAAGCTGGTCGACAACGACCTGGTCTCGCGGATGAGGCCCGGTTCGGTCCTGGTGGACATCTCCATCGACCAGGGCGGCTGCTTCGAGGACTCACGGCCCACCACCCACGACGATCCGACGTACCGGGTGCACGACTCGGTGTTCTACTGCGTGGCCAACATGCCGGGCGCGGTCCCGCACACCTCGACGTACGCCCTGACCAACGTGACGGTCCCCTACGCCCTCGCGATCGCCGACCTGGGCTGGCGGGAGGCACTGCTGGGCGACCCCGCGCTGGCACGGGGCCTGAACACGCACGAGGGGCACCTGACCAACCGGCCCGTGGCCGAGGCTCACGGGCTGGAGGCGGTGCCCCTGGAGTGGGCGTTGCGGGCCTAGATCAGGACCTGGTCAGGGCGCCGGGGTGGCGCTGGGAACCGGGGCGTCGGTGGCCGGGGCGTCGGTGGCCGGAGCGCTCTGGCTGGGATCCGTGGACGGCGCGCTCGCCGGGATGGGCGCCTCGGCGGTGGTGCTGCCCACGCCGCCGCTGCAGGCGGCACCGAGCTCGGGGGTGTCCGGGCCGTTCTTGTACTTGGTGATGAACTTGGGCAGCCGCGGGTCCTCCGCGCTGTCCAGCTTGAGCTGCTTGTTCCAGGAACTGGCCACGACCTTGGCGGGCAGCTCCGGGTACGGGCTCAGCAGCATGTAGTCCTTGGACGCCAGCTCCTTCAGCGTGTCCAGCTCGGCCTTGGGCAGGTCGGGCCGGTAGGTGATCCACACCGCGCCGTGCTCCATGGAGTGGACGGCGTTCTCGTTGTTGACCGGCTGGTCGTAGATACCGCAGTTCTGCCAGGCCGGGTTGTGCTCACCGCCGAGCGGGGGGCTCTCCTTGTACGTCACCTTGGTCTGGGTGTGCTGGCTGCCGACGTACTTCGCGCTGGTGACGTTGTCCAGCGAGGTCGCGGCCCGCTCGTTGACCATGTAGAAGGCGACGAGCCCGACGAGCAGAACGATGACGAGGCCTCCGGCCCCCCACATCAGGAAGGCCGTTCTGCGCTCCTTGCGCTGCTGCTCCGCACGCATCCGGGCAAGATGCTCTCGCCTCGCCTGCGCCTTTTCCTTGGTCATCAACCCTCCAGCCAGCAAACAACTCCGGTCACCCTATGCCCTACCGGCGTATGTGGAGAATAAAGGGCTCATAACACGTGATACAGCGATGATTCGCGGCAGTGGGTACGCTGGGCGGGCAATGGAAACTCCGGTGAAAAACAGTGCAAAGTCCAGGCGCGGCGTCCTGTTCGGCGTCCTGCTCGGTGTCCTGGCCGTGGCGATCACGCTGCTGTTCGTCCTGGGCAGGACGGCATCCCCGACCGACGCCTCGGCAGAGGCGGGATTCGCCCGCGACATGGCCGTCCACCATGCCCAGGCCGTCGAGATGTCCTTCATCGCCAGGGACGGGAGCGAGGACGAGGCGCTCCGGCGGCTGGCCTACGACATCATCGTCACCCAGACGGCCCAGCGCGGCATCTTCACGGGCTGGCTGCAGCAGTGGGGGTTGAACCAGTCGACGGAGCGACCGGTCATGGCGTGGATGGCCGGTCACGGCGGCCACTCTGTAACGCCGGGCGCCTCCGCCGCGATGCCCGGTATGGCCACCGACGACGAGCTCAAAAAGCTCCGTGAGGCCACAGGCAAGGACCAGGAGATCCTCTTCCTGCAGCTCATGATCCGCCATCACGAGGGCGGCGTGCAGATGGGCCGGGGGCTGCTGAAACTGTCCGACCGCGACGAGGTGGCCACCATGGCGCAGCACATCGTCGACGGCCAGACAGGCGAGATCGAGTTGATGACCGACATGTTGCGGCAGCGCGGCGCCCAGCGGCTGCCTTCCATCCTTTAATAGCGTCGGCGCGTCCCTGTGTGGCCGGTCTCCGGCCAGGGCAGCATGGAGTCAACCTGGCCGGAGGAAAGAGAATGGTGAACGACGAGCCGGAGAACCGCCTGGAGGTGAGCATCTCCGCCGAGGTAGAAATGGGGCAGTACGCCAATTTCGCCTCCGTGTGGCACACCCAGGATGGGTTCGTCCTGGACTTCGCGGTGATCACCAGGCCACCCCAACTGGCCAACGACCCCTCCTCGGGGCATCACTTCGTGAGCGTGCCGACCCGGATCGTCAGCCGGATCCGCATCCCCCCGAGCCAGGTCTTCGAGCTGATGAAGGCCCTCGAACAGCAGCTGACCGCGTACGAGCACGAGACAGGCCAGAAGAACTGAGCCCGGCCCGCCGGTGTGGCGGATCCGGTCCACCGCGCCCCGTGCCCGGGGAGTCCCACCCGCCGGGACCCGGGACGCGGCCGAACCCGGCGGGCGAGACCCGGCTTCAGGCCGCCTTCATGGCAGGCCGATGGCCTGCCGGGCCGCGGCCAGCAGGCCGGCGGTACGCCGGGTGGCCAGCGCCGCCCCGCCCGACAGGAGCCGCGACAGCTCGGCCTGGTCCGCCGAAAGCTCGGTGTAGCGCTCCTGGACGGGCCGCAGCCTCTCCACCACCGCCTCGGCCACATCCCGCTTGAGCGCGCCGTACGACCCGTACGACAACGACTCGATCGGCCGGTCCGAGCAGGCGGCGAGCAGGGCGAGCAGGTTGGAGACACCGGGCTTGGCCACCGGATCGTGGCGGACCTCGGTGCCGGAGTCGGTCACCGCCCGCATGACCTTGCGCCGGATGTCGTCGGGCCGGTCGAGCAGATAGACGGTTCCCGCGGCCGAGCCATCCGACTTGCCCATTTTCGAGGTGGGATCGCTCAGGTCCATGACCCTGGCGGCGACCCGCGGCTGCACCGCCTCGGGCACCGTGAAGACCTCGCCGTACAGGCGGTTGAACCGCAGGGCCAGGTCCCTGGTCAACTCCACGTGCTGGCGCTGGTCCTCCCCCACGGGCACGACGTCCACCCGGTGCAGCAGGATGTCGGCGGCCATCAGCGCGGGGTAGGTGAGCAGCGAGAGCCGGACCTCCTCCTGCCCGGCCGACTTCTCCCTGAACTGGATCATCCGCCGCATCTCGCCGAAGTGGGCGGTGCTCTCCAGCAGGTAGGCCAGTTCGGTGTGCGCGGGCACCTGGGACTGGATGTAGACGAGAGAGCGGTCAAGGCCGCAGGCGAGCAGCAGGGTCGCCGCCTCGCGGGTGCGGGCGCGGAGCTGCTCCGGGTCGTGCTTGATCGTCAGAGCGTGCAGGTCCGCGACGGCGTAGACGCAGTCGGCCTCGTCCTGGAGCCGTACCGCGGGCATGATCGCGCCAAGCAGGTTGCCCAGCGTGAGGTGGCCGGTCGGTTTGAAAGCGGTGAAGACGCGCTTTGTCATGGTCACTCCTCGTGGAAGGGGGACCGTCGCGCACCGGCCGTACGGGAAAACAAGAACGACCGCCGGTGAACGGCGGCCGTTTCTGTGCGCAGTCGGGACTGGCTAGCGGATCCGCCTCTCAGCGGCCCGCCACAGACCCAGACTGTGCTTGCTCATACCCGCGAGTATAAGCGCTCCCCTTGGTCCTCCCACCTTGGTCAGGCGGTGCCCATCTCCTGCGCCACCGCGGCGGCGAACGCGTCCACGTCGGCCTCGGTGGTGTCGAACGCGGTCATCCAGCGGACCTCGCCGGTGGCCTCGTTCCAGGTGTAGAACCGGAACCGCTTCTGCAGGCGCTCGGTCACGTCCCTGGGCAGGACCGCGAAGACCGCGTTGGCCTGCACCGGACGCGGGATCTCCACGCCGGGCACCTCCCGCACCGCCTCGGCGAGCCGCCGGGCCATGGCGTTGGCGTTGCGGGCGTTGCGCAGCCACAGATCGCCCGCGAGCAGCGCCTCGAACTGCACCGAGACGAACCGCATCTTGGAGGTGAGCTGCATGGCGCTCTTGCGCAGGTAGCGCAGGCCGCGGACGGCGTCGGGGTTGAGCACCACGACCGCCTCGCCGAACATCAGACCGGCCTTGGTACCGCCGAAGGAGAGCACGTCCACGCCCGCGTCGGTGGTGAACGCGCGCAGCGGCACGTCCAGCGCGGCGGCGGCGTTGGTGGCGCGGGCGCCGTCGAGATGGACGACCATGCCGAGATCATGGGCGTGGTCGCAGATCGCCCTGATCTCCTCCGGCGTGTAGAGCGTGCCCAGCTCGGTGGTCTGCGTGATCGACACGACCCTGGGCTGGGCCCGGTGCTCGTCGCCGAAGCCCCACGCCTGCCTGTCGATCAGCTCGGGCGTGAGCTTGCCGTCGGGGGTGGCGACCGGCAGCAGCTTGAGCCCCGCCGACCGCTCGGGGGCGCCGCCCTCGTCGGTGTGGATGTGCGCCGACTCCGCGCAGACCACCGCCTCCCAGTGGGCGGTCATCGAGCGGAGCGCGACCACGTTGGCACCGGTGCCGTTGAACATCGGCCAGGCCTCGGCCGCAGGGCCGAAGTGCCTCTTGAAGATCTCCTGCAGCGCCTCGGTGTAGACGTCGTCGCCGTACGCGGTCTGGTGTCCCTCGTTGGCGAGCGCGATCGCCTGGAGGATCTCCGGGTGTACCCCGGCGTAGTTGTCGCTGGCGAAGCCCTTCACCAGCGGGTCGTGCCTGCGGATGGCGTCCGTCACGTGCTCTTTCCCCCTCGTTCGACGCCCGGCCGCTTCGTGGCCGGGCGTCGCCTTGCTTCTTCGTGGCCGCGGTACCGGTACGGGCGCGGCACCGGCCGTGGCCGCCGTACGGGTCCCGGCAGCCGGTTCACGGCCGCCTCAGCCTGTGGTGAGGTCGATCCGGGTGCCGTTGGCGTCGGTCTTCCAGAGCCTGTCGATCGCCTCGGCGAGGTCGTCGACGTCCGTGAAGCCGGGGAACCTCCGCTCCGGGGCGGCCGCGCGCATGCCGTCGTGCACGAGCGCCTTGACCACCAGGATGTTCGCGGTGGAGGCGGTGTCCTTCAGCGCGTCCGCGAAGGCCAGGGTCCACGCCTCGGCGGCGGCCTTGGCCGTGCCGTACACCGCGTCGCCCTGACCCGGGTGCTCGGCCGTCTTGGCCGAGACGATGGCGAACCGGCCGCGCTCGCTGGCCTTGAGCAGCGCTTCGAAGGCCAGCGTGACGTGCTGCAGGGTGCGGATCAGCAGGTCGTGCAGGAGCGCCCAGTCATCCAGCGACGTCTCGGCGAAGGTCTTGGACCCGCGCCAGCCGCCGACCAGGTGCACGATCCCGTCCAGGTGGCCGTGCTCGGCCGCCACGTCCCGCGCGAGCCCCCGCACCGCGTCAAAATCGAGCAGGTCGACCGCCAGGGTTCCGTCGGCACCGCTCCTGTCGACGCCGATCACCGTGTGCCCCTGGCCGGTGAACCTGCGGACGACGGCCTGACCGGCGGGACCGGCCGCGCCGGTGACAAGGATGATCATGCTCGGATGCCCTTCGTGGAGTCGATGACATCGGTGAGCTTACGACGCAGGGCCTCGTAGAACATGCTCAGCGGGAACTCGTCGGGCAACACCGCGTCGACCACGGCCTTGGGGAACCCCTCAACGGGGAGGGCCGCCACCCCCCGGGCCCAGACCGAGGCGGGGTGCGGTTCGACGTAGGTGGCGACCAGCTGGTGGGCGGCCAGCCAGTGGGCCAGCTTGGAGCGGTCGATGCCGTCCCGGTAGAGCTTCTCGACCTCGCCCCGCAGGTCGGCCACGCCCCCGGCGAGCCGGTCCCAGTCGACGCTCAGCCGGTTGTCGGTCCACCTGACGATGTCGTTGCGGTGCAGGTACGCGAAGAGCAGCTGCCCGCCCAGGCCGTCGTAGTTGCGGACCCGGTCACCGGTGATCGGGAAGCGGAACAGCCGGTCGAAGAGCACCGCGAGCTGGACGTAGCGGGCGTGCGGCACCCCTTCCTTCTCCAGCTTCACCGCCTCGCCGAACGCGGTCAGGTCGCAGCGGAGCTCCTCCAGGGAGTACAGCCAGTACGGCATCCGCTGTTTGATCATGAACGGATCGAACGGCAGGTCGCCGTGGCTGTGCGTGCGGTCGTGGATCAGGTCCCAGAGCACGAAGGTGTCCTGGGCCAGCTCCTGCGAGGCGATCAGCCTGGCCGCGTCCGGTGGCAGCGCCAGCTTGAGCGTGTCCGCCGCCGCCCCGCTCACCGCGCGGAACCTGGCGGCCTCGCGGTCGGCGAAGATGCCGCCCCAGGTGAAGCGGGCCGGGGTCTGGCGGACCGCGACGGTCTCGGGGAAGAGCACCGCGGAGTTGGTGTCGTAGCCGGAGGTGAAGTCCTCGAAGGCGATCGGCACGAACATCGGGTTGTCGTAGCGGGTCCGCTCCAGCTCGGCCAGCCACTCCGGCCAGATCGTCCGGATCCACACGGCCTCGATGTGCCGGGAGGTGCTGCCGTTCTGGGTGTACATCGGGAAGAGCACGAGGTGCTCCAGGCCGTCCACCCGCTGGGTGTCGGGGTGGAAGGCGTCGAGCGAGTCGAGGAAGTCGGGCACGCCCAGGCCCTGGTCCGCCCACTTGCGCAGGTCGGCGACCACGGTGGCCAGGTAGCCGGCGTCGTGCGGGAAGCGCGGCGCGAGCCGCTCGACGCACTCGACGATCTCGGCGACCAGTTCGACGGCCCTGGCGTGGTCCCCTTCGACCGAGCCGTCCTTGGCCTGCATCGGCCGCAGTTCCTCGATCGCCCGCTTCAGGTCCTCGAAGGCGGCGCGGGCCTCGGACCGCCTGGCCTCGACCGGGGCGGGGACGCGGGCGACCCAGGTGACGAGGTTGCCCCAGAGCACGGCGTGGTCGTGGTCGCCGATCGAGTCGTCGCCGAACAGGTCGGAGTCGGCGACGACCACCAGGCGGCCCTCGCCGTGCCGTACGGCCACCGCCAGCGGGCGGCCCGCGGGGGTCGCGGTGGGCGAGGTCTCGAACAGCACCGCCGCGTCCTCGGGGGCGGTGAGCACCCCGGCCCGGTAGAAGCAGGCGCTCCGCACCCCGGCCAGCAGGTCCTGGCCCGCGACGTCGATCTTTCGCGGGGCACCCATGACCCAGGCGGCCACGCCGTTGTGGGCGCTCTGCGGATCGTGGACGAGGGTGTGCTCGACCCCGACGCCGAAGCGCGCGAGCAGCTCGGTGAGGTTGCTGCCGTACTTCTCCTGCTCGTACTCGGCCAGCACGACCAGCCCGCCGCCGCCCGCGACGTACTCCTCGATCGCGTCCAGCTCCTCGACGGGCAGGACGGGGCTGCCCAGCCCGGTGGTCCGCTCCCAGCGCCCGTCGGCGGGGTGCGCGATCACCAACACGTCCCGCGCGCTCAGCAGGGCCGGGGTGAGCGGCCCCTCGGTGTGCGCGTCCACGGTGTGCCCCAGCCGGCGCAGCAGCTGCGCGGCGCGCGCGTAGCTGCTGTCGTCGGGATGGCCGGGATTCATCGTCTCGGCCACGTCCCGCCGGATGGTCCACGACTCGCTGTGAGCCTCATCGAACAGTACCCGCGGCAGAGCTGTCACGATAAATCCTCCTTCAAGCAAGAGCTAACAACGGAAAATATACACAATCCATCCCATTTTTGGCGCATCCCTTACGCGGAGGGCTTTCCGGAAGACCGGCACCTCGCGGGGTGGGGTCAGGTCGGTGCCACCGCCCATCGCGGTGGGGTGCGCGCGGGCCGGTAGTCCTCGTCAAGGCGGACCTCACGGCCGTGGCTGACCGTCCAGCATTCCAACTCGTGCAGCCAGAGCCTGTGCAGGTGCGCGCGGGCCACCACCTCCTCCATGAACACGTACGCGACTCCGGCGATCGGCGGGTCACCGGAGTCTTCGAGTACGGCCAGGCGGGCGTCGCGCATCTCGGCGTCGTGCACGGCGCGGCCGTGCACGACGATCCGCAGGGTCCGCGTGCCGGCGTCGTACAGGCCGCGCAGCCCGCTCCGGCGTTTCGGCCACGGGTGGTCCCGCGCCCCGCCGGGCAGGGGCGATACATAGCCGACCCCCGCCGTGAGGAGTTCGTGTCCCGGCCAGGCCTGCCGCCGCGCGGTCTCGGAGTCGGCGGCCAGATCGTGGAACTGCACCAGCGTGATGTCCCCACGGGTGAGGAGCCGCCACGGGCCGTGCTCCAGCCACCGCCGCGACAGCAGGCGGTCGTGGCCCGCTCCCCTGAACGCGCACGCCCACCCGTGGCTGTAGTGGAGATCGGCGAAGCCCCCGTTGCCGGTCCAGTGATGGACGCCTCCGGTGGAGGCGACGGCGAACGGCAGGACCTCCAGAACCTCCAGCAGCGACTCGGCGGTCCAGTCGCCGTCGCGGCCCGCCTTCACGATGGCGTTACCGATGTTGAACGCGAAGGGCTCCCCGTCACCGTTCCACCCGACGGCGCTCTCCGCCCCTTTCTCCTGGCGGGCGGCGAAGCGCTCCGACCAGTCCGCACCGGGCACCTCGTCCGCGAAGTCCACGGAGAACTTCGCGTCGGGCGGCCGACCCGGCCCGAACACGCCCACGACGGCCCGTGCCAACGCGGACAGATCCGGCCCGTCGAGCCCCAGCAACAACCTCATGTCCACGCGTCCCGCTCCCGCAAGGCTCGATCACTCCTACGGGGCGGACGCTAGGAACCCGCCCTTGCGAGCCACTGGGAGCCGGGTTGGGGCCGACGACGACGGACATCGCGGGGCCGCGATCGCCGTGATCAGTGCCGTGGCGGGCGAGGTGCGGCGGGCGATCCAGGGCCGGCGTCACCTCCAGCCCGAGGCTCCGCGACTGGACACAGGTGGGGTCGGGACAGGTGACCCCGGCGTCGATTTTGTCGATGGTCACGGTCTTGCAGCGGATCGGCGTTCGCGGCGACTCGCATGAAGATCCGTACTCCGCACAGGCCCTGGTAGAGACACGTGACAGTCAGGCTCCCGCAGCTGGATGCGAGGGCCGGGCGGGCTTGATCTATCTAGCAGGGAAGGTCATAACACGCGCCGCGCCCGGCCGGGGCACAGGTGTACACGGTCGGGCGCGGTTCGTGACGTCAGGAGCGTGCTACCACTTCACCCATTTGCCGTTGCGGCATATGTGGATGCCGCCGCCGGGGCCATTGGGAAGGCCGTAATCGCCCTCTCTGCTGTACCAGTATTGGTTGGTCCGGGCGTCGACGTACACGGGGCAGGCCGACCCTGCCACTGGTGGCGGTTCTGCCTGGGCGGGTGCGGAGATCAGGGTGGCGGTGATGAGTGCGGCGCCTAGGGCGGCGGCGGTGCGGGTCAGGGTGTGCATGGTTCTCCGATCCACGAATGCAACTATAAGTGAAGAACATGTTACTCAATGTCACCATTCAGGGCCGGATGGACTTGCCGACTACACGTACCTCAATGGGCCGATGCCCCTACCCGCACAGATCCCCATCCTTGATCACAAAGTGTCGCTGGAGTACTAGACGGAACATTCGTCATCGAGGTACCAGCCGTACGGGCTCGGAGCCGCACCCGCCGCCACGCGCGGAGCGTAGTGGCGGGTGTGCAGTGAGGCCACCAGCTCACCCCGGCTGTGGGTTCCCGTCTTGGCGAAGACCGCCTTCAGATGGTCCTGCACCGTGAACGGCGAAATGCCGAGCACGGCGGCCATCTGGCGGGTGCTGCGCCCCTGCGCGGCCAGCGCCGTCACCTCACGCTCGCGCGAGGTCAGGTCGTAGGCCCTGGCGATGATCTGACCGAGCACGGCGGGACGGGCGCCCTCGATGATGAGGGCCACCCGGTCCGCCGAACCCTCGATCGGCGAGCCGTGCAGCATCACCCACCCTCCGCCCCGGGCCGGCAGGGCGGCAGTGGCCGGGCCGTTCCCGGCCTGGGCGGCGGCCACGACGGACCTGACCGCACTCGGTATGCGGCCCCGATCGTCGATGGCCTCCAGCCACGTGCGCGCCTGGGTACTGAGCGTCTCGACCTCGCCACCGGAGCGTACGAGCAACATCCCCGGAGGATCTTCGATACCCTCGGCGACGTCCAGGGCGGCACGGAGCAGGGTCAGCCGGAACAGGTCCGCGATGGGGGAGACCGCCCCGGTCAACGCCGCGAGCTCGGCCGCCCCGAACGGCGGCGACGGCGTGCACCGGTAGAGCGTCAGCGACCCCCAGCAGCCATTGCGGGACCGCAACATCACGCGGGCCTCGTCGCAAATCCCGAGCTCACGCAGCAGCGGTTCATATCGCGCCGCTTCGGAGATCCGGCCGCCGGTGGCCTGGTGCAACCCCGCGACGGGCACGGCGGCGTTGGCCAGCCGGGTGTAGCCGTTGAGGTCCGCGTCGCGGAACTCAAGATCGAAGATGATGCGCTCGCGGTCCGCGCCGCCTTCGTGCCCGATCCCGGTGACGAAGCAGCTCGTCCACAACAGGGTGGCCGGGTCGACCGTGGAGATCGCCGCGATGTCGTACCCGATGACCCGGCGCAACAGCCGGTCGAGTTCCGTGCGCACCTCGGTGAGGTCACCACCCCGCACCGCGATCCGGCGCAGCCCTTCGTGCAAGTCCACGTTCAAAGGATCGCCCGTACCTGGCCTCCTCACCACCCCCATGTTTATGGGATACCGCTCCCCGGCGGCCCCTTACTAGCTTTTTCAGCATTCGACCTGAAGGAGCCGAACATGGAACGGGACGACCTGTTCACCCACATTCACAAGGCACTGCGCCGGGGCCTGTTCGAGGTCACGATGCTGGCGGGCGCCACCGACTGGGCCGATGACGACGACATCGAACAGTTGGCGACGCGCTGGCAGCCCCTGCTGGCGCTGCTGCGTTCGCACACCGAACACGAGGACCGGCACATCCTGCGCGTCCTGGACCCGTACGAGCACCAGACCACCGACGCGATCGCCGAGCAGCACACGGACCTGGAGGAGCTGGAGCAGCACCTGGCCGAGAGCTTCGACGCGCTCGTCGTCAAGCCCGATCCGGTGGCCGGCCTCGCCTTCTACCGCGACCTGGCCAGATTCACCGCGGCCTACCTCCCGCACCTGCACGAGGAGGAGACCGTGGTGATGCCACGCATCTGGGCCCGCTGCACCGACGAGGAGATCGCGGCGGCACGGGCGGCGTTCATGGCCGAGACGACGCCGGAGATCCAGACGATCAGCCTGGAACTGATGTTGCCGTCCCTCGACCGACCGACCCGAACCGGGCTCGTCCGGCGGATGGCCGCCACGGCTCCGCCGGAGGTGGTGAAGGGCGTGCTCGCGATCGGCGACCGCGTGCTCGGCGCCGCCGACTCGGCCGCGCTCCACGCCCTCGTCTCCACGGCCCCGGCGAGCGGTGATCTCCATGCGTGACCGCTTATTCCGAGGAACGGAGCACTGATACGGCAGCCGCCGCCCGCCCGGTGTCCGCAGGTCGAGTTCGATCCCGGCAGGGGGCCTGCTGGGCTTGGAGACAAGGATCCGTCTCGTCACGTGAACTCCTTTTCCGACTGATCGCTACAGTTCGGGCTGCCGGTTTCCGCAGGGGAGGAAGATGGTCGTCTCATCGCGGATGGCCGGTCAAGAGGCCTGACGCGCCGGGTGGGCGGGCAACGAGCAGTTCGGCGGTGTCGCTCTCCCCGTCGTATCCCCAGTCGGTGAGCTGGGTACGGGCCAGATGCCGTGCCAGGGGCGTGGAGGAGACATCAGGCGACAGCGTCCACGAGACCCGCCGGATGCGCGCCGCGCGGACGGCTCGGGCCACGGGCCCGCCGAGTCCGTGAGGAAGCCGCCATAGCCGGCGCCATCCCCCCGAACAGTCGTTTCCCGGCCGGGCCGGGAAGGCGGACCGGCCGGGCACCGCGTACTCCGCCGCGAGACCCCGGCGGCACACGGGTTCAGGCCGCCCGCACATAGCAATCCCGGTGAGCGGGGATGCTGCGCCCGTCGGGCAGAAGCTCGCCGGTGTCGTCGAACAGCACCACGCCGTTGCAGAGCAGCCCCCATCCCTGTTCCGGATGAAACGCCACCAGGCGGGCCGCGTCGTGGTCCGGGGCGTTCGCGGATGGACACGGAGGCTTGTGCTGACACATGACCGTTACCTCGATCCTTGACGATCGCAGGAGAGTCTTCGAGAGCCTCCGGTTCCGGCTGGACGATCATCGCCGGCGTTCCGGTCCGGTGGGCTGCTTTCACTTCCCACAATGCCGTGTCCGCCGCCCGTCGTCTGCGCCGGCAGCATCCATTCGGGCCCCGTGCCAACGGCAGTCCCGGCATACCCGCTAACTGCAGTGCGCCATCCGCGGCCTGCCGTCGCCCTGGACTCGTGACCGTGCGTTGTCTCGTCATCGACGACAGCGATCACTTCGAGCAGGTCGAAGGAACCAAGCCCTACTGGACGGTGTCGTCGGTGCGGATCCAGCGGGTGAACGCCGCCCACTCGGCCGGAGTGAACACCAACGCCGGACCCGACCGATCCTTACTGTCACGAACACCGACACGACCGCCGGACAACTTCGCGACCTCCACGCACTCGCCACCGTTGCCACCGGAGAACGGCGACTTCACCCACACGGCCTCGATCAGCTTCAGCGATGCTCGCTGCGGAAGTGCCTCGGCGCGAATCGCCTCGTACTTGGTGATGATGTCCGCCACGTCAACGGGGCGATTCGGCGCCGTCGGCTCGGGACACCCCGGAGAGCCACACTATTCACTTAAAGTGATGAAGCAACTACAGAGAGTAGAGTGCGGAGGAAGGTGCGAACCACGGCACCGTGAAGTTCTCCAGGGGGGAAAATGCTTGCACGGGGGACCCGATCCCTTGCCATCCCGGCGGCGGTGCTGCTGACCGTGGCCTTGGTGGGTGGCTGCGGCGACAACACGCCGGCCGACCTGAGGCCCGGTGCCATGGTGGCCACGACCTCGGCACCCGCCGCCGCCCCGCCGGCCGCCACGACCGCCCCACCGGCGGCGGATACCGACCAGGA
Source organism: Streptosporangium sp. NPDC006013 (assembly GCF_040614275.1). NCBI lineage: Bacteria > Bacillati > Actinomycetota > Actinomycetes > Streptosporangiales > Streptosporangiaceae > Streptosporangium > Streptosporangium sp. NPDC006013. Next base: position 16,512 of record NZ_JBEXUE010000019.1, on the reverse strand, counting down.
GTACCCCTCCGAGGAGTGCCCGGCCGCCGGCAACGCCAAGAAGTTCGCCAAGACCCGCTTCGCGCTGCACGCGGGCCTCGCACTGGGAGCCTTCTACCGCTACATCTACCGACCACTGCGGAGCGGGGGCTTCAAGGCGGGGGCGGAGAAGCGGAAGCGGACCTTCGCGAAGGCGGCCGTGGCCGGTCTCTTCACCGTTCACGAGCTGAAGGTCGCCAAACGCTTCGCCCTGGCCAACCCGACGTTGTGCAAGGGTGTCACGGCGGTCACCGCCAGCTTCGACAGGCTGACCTCCAAGCTGAAGAGCGGCACCGCCACCGAGGCCGACCTCGCCGCCACCAAGGACTCCTTCACCGGCCTGCAGCAGAAGGCGACCCAGAACGGCTACGGCTTCAAGGAGAAGAACGTCACCGTCCCCGGCGCGAGCTGAGAGCACCACCGCCCCAGAGACCGAAGGACAGCGGAGGGGCAGGATCACCCCAAGAAGGCTCGCGGAACACGGCCCCGCACCTGACACGCCGTGATCGGTAGGGTCGCGGCATGGAGAGCCAGAGCCGCGACCATGCCGAGGATGCCCGCGACGCGGTGGCCGAGCAGCTGCCCGGCTACCGCGTCGACACCGTCACGCCGCTCGGTGAGGGCCAGGACAACATCGCCTACGAGGTCAACGGCGAGTTGATCGTGCGCTTCAGCAAGGAGCCGGACCCGGCGCGGCGGGCCGCGCTCGTGGAGCGCGAGGCCCGTCTCCTGGCCGCCGTCGCGCGATTCTCCCCGGTGCCCGTCCCCGAACCGCGGTTCACGGTCGCTGAGCACGGCTGCCTGGCCTACTTCAAGCTCCCAGGCCGGCCGCTGCTCGGCCTGCCCATGTCGGAGCGGCTGGCCCACGGCCCGTCGGTCGCCGCCACGCTCGGCGGCCTGCTCGCCGCCGCGCACGCCGTTCCGGTGGATCGGCTGGCCGGCCTGGTGGAGGTGGACGACCCGCCGCCGTCCGAATGGCTGGACGAGGCGGCGGAGAGCTACCCGACGATCTCCGGGGAGATCCCGGCGGCCCACCGGCAGTCGGTGCAGGCGTTCCTGGACACCCCACCCCCGGACGGGGGATACACCCCGGTCTTCTCGCACAATGATCTGGGAATCGAGCACGTTCTCGTCGACCCGGCCACGGGTGCGGTGACCGGCGTCATCGACTGGAGCGACGCCGCGATCGTCGACCCGGCCTACGACTTCGGCCTGCTGTATCGCGACCTCGGCCCCACTGCCCTGGACGCCGCCCTCGGCGGCTACCGGCCCGGCGATGTCACCGCCCTGCGCGAGCGCGCCGTCTTCTACGGCAGATGCGGTCTCTTCGAGGATCTGGCGTACGGCCTCGAAACCGGCCAGGACGCCTACGTCGGCAAATCCCGCACCGCGATGGAGTGGCTCTTCCACTCGTAGAACGCCCCACCGGGGCTCCGGTGATCAGAACGGCGTATTCGCGGTTTCGCCGGTGAACGGCCACTTCGGACGCCGCCGGCATCCCGGTGCACGGGGAGCGGGCTCGGCGTCCGGGACCGCGATGGGAGCGGCGCCCGGTTATGGAAGGTGTGCCGGTGACCGACGCCTTTGGCGGTCACGACGAACACTTCAGATCAGATCAGGCCGAGGGAGAGCATCGCGTCGGCGACGCGCTTGAAGCCGTCGATGTTGGCGCCGGCCACGTAGTTGCCCGGCATGCCGTACTCCCTGGCGGTCTCCAGGCAGCGGCCGTGGATGTCCTGCATGATCTCCTGGAGGCGGCGCTCGGAGAACTCGAAGGTCCACGAGTCACGGCTGGCGTTCTGCTGCATCTCCAGCGCGCTGGTGGCCACGCCGCCCGCGTTGGCGGCCTTGCCGGGCCCGAAGGCGACACCCGCCTCCTGGAACACCCGGATGCCCTCCGGCGTGGTGGGCATGTTGGCACCCTCGCCGACCGCGATGCACCCGCCGCGCACCAGCGACTCGGCGTCCTTGCCGGTGATCTCGTTCTGGGTGGCCGACGGCATCGCCACCTCGCACGGCAGTTCCCAGATGCTCCGCCCCGCCACGAAGGACACGTTGCCGCCGTGACGCTTGGCGTAGGCGTCCATCCGGAGGTGCTCGACCTGCTTGACCTGCTTGAGGAGATCCAGGTCGATGCCCTTCTCGTCGACGACGTACCCCGAGGAGTCGGAGCAGGCGATCACCGTGCCGCCGAGCTGCTGCACCTTCTCGATCGTGTAGACGGCGACGTTGCCCGAGCCGGACACGATGACGCGCTTACCCTCGAAGGAGGTGCCGCGTGCCTTCAGCATCTCGTCGACGAAGAACGCGCAGCCGTAACCGGTCGCCTCGGTGCGGACCTGGGCGCCGCCGTAGCTGAGCCCCTTGCCGGTGATCACCGCGGACTCGTACCGGTTGGTGATGCGCTTGTACTGGCCGAACAGGTAGCCGACCTCGCGCTGGCCGACGCCGATGTCCCCGGCGGGGACGTCGGTGTACTCACCGATGTGCCGGTAGAGCTCGGTCATGAAGCTCTGGCAGAAGCGCATGATCTCGCGCTGGGAGCGGCCCTTCGGGTCGAAGTCCGAGCCACCCTTGCCCCCGCCGATCGGCAGGCCGGTCAGTCCGTTCTTGAAGATCTGCTCGAAGCCGAGGAACTTGACGATGCCCAGGTACACCGAGGGGTGGAAACGCAGTCCCCCCTTGTAGGGCCCGAGCGCGCTGTTGAACTCGACCCGGAAGCCACGGTTGATGTGGACCTCACCCTGGTCGTCCTCCCACGGCACCCGAAAGATGATCTGCCGCTCCGGCTCGCAGATCCGCTCAATGATCTTGGATTCGGCATACTCGGGATGCTTGCCGAGGACCGGTCCGATGCTCTCCAACACCTCGCGAACGGCCTGGTGGAACTCGATCTCACCCGGGTTGCGGCGCAGGACACTGTCGTAGATCGAGTCCAGTTTTTCGTGCAACATCACTTATCTTTCTGATCGCCAGCCCACACACTGTGGTCTAGACCTTATGAGACGCACTTCTCACATCTTTAACCGGCCCACGGTGAGAACTTCTTACCCCGCGAGAGGGACCCCGGATCAGCCCGGCGACGGACGACCCGGCGGAGACCCGCCGCCTACCTTCCTGGTTGAAAGGCCGGCCCGGCCTCGCACGGGAAGAAAAAACCATGTTCAAGGATTCAGCCGACTTCCGGCGCATCGCATCAGGCCTGCTGCTGATCGTCGCCCCACTGCTCCAGGCCATCGCTGTCATCCTCGACCCCGGCACCTGGGGCGACGAGCGCGAAGCGGTCAGTTTCGCGGAAAATCCCGCCCTCGCCCAGGTCCAGTCGGTGATGTACCACTGGGCCTACCTGCTGATGGCCGTCGCGACCCTCGGCCTGCTGCATGTGATGCGCCGCCGCGCGGTGGTCTTCGGCCACATCGCCGGCTCGCTCACCGTCCTCGGCTACATCAGCGTGTCGGGCCTGCTCATGACCGACCCGGTGGAGTGGTGGCTCGGGCAGCGGAACACTCCTGAGCAGGCGCAGCAGATCCTCAACGAGATGCTGAACCTGCCCGGCGTCGTCTTCGGGTTCCAGATGCCCTGGCTGTTCTTCGCCATCTTCGGCCTGCCCGTCCTGGTGATCGGCGTCTGGCGGGCGGGATTCGCGCACTGGTGGGTGCCGCTCGTCGTCGGCATCGGCTACGGCGGCTCGATGCTGGTCCCGTACGGCCCGGTGACCGTCCCGCTGTGGATCGCCCCCGCGGTCGCGCTGGGCTGGCTCGGCGTCAAGATGATCCGGATGAGCCGTGAGGAGTGGATCTCCTACTACCCGACCGCCGCCCCCGGCCGCACCACGCCCGACTCGTACGCGAACACCACCGCCTGAGCCCGGTCCCGCAGATGGAGCTTCATCAGTACCCGTGCCACATGGGTCTTGACCGTGGCCTCACCGACAAAGAGCTTCCCCGCGATCTCGGAGTTGGTCAGGCCACGGGCCAGGGAGCGCAACACCTCCAGCTCGCGCGGGGTGAGGTCGGCCAGCTGCGGCGGGGGCGCGGGATCATGACGGCCCGCGAAGGAGGCGATGACGCGAGTGGTGACGGCCGGGTCGAGCAGGGCGTCCCCGGCGACGACGACACGAATGGCGTCCACCAGTTGCTCAGGCGGCGAGACCTTGAGCAGGAACCCGCTGGTCCCCGCGCGGAGCGCGGCGTAGAGGTTCTCGTCGGTGTCGAAGGTGGTCAACATGACGATCTTCGGCGGTTCCGGCTGCCCCAGGAGCTGCCTGGCGGCGGTGAGGCCGTCCATACGGGGCATCGAGATGTCCATCAGCACGATGTCGGGCTTGGTGCGGCGGACCACGGCGATGGCCTCGACCCCGTCGGGGGCCTCGCCGACCACCTCCATGCCGGGTTCACTCTCCACGACGAGCTTCAGCCCGGCGCGGACCATCGCCTGGTCGTCGACGATCACGATACGGATGCTCACTTCTCCTCCTTCTTGCCAGGCGGCTCGGCGCCTCGTTCATGGTTCTGTCCGTCAACCGGCTCATACGATCGGCTCACCGGCCGACACCTCCAGCGAGGCCGGCAGGGACGCGTGGACCCGGAAGCCACCTTCTGGACGCGGGCCGGCCTCGAAGGTGCCGCCGAAGAGCTCGGCGCGCTCACGCATGCCGATGAGGCCGTTGCCCGTCGACAGCGCGGAGGACGTCCCGCCGTTCTCACTCCCGTTCGTGACCTCCACCTCCACGGAGTCCCGGTGATAGGAGACCGTGATCCGGATCTCGGACTCTCCGGCGTGCTTGACCGCGTTGGTGAGGGCCTCCTGGGCGATGCGATAGACCGACAGATCCAGCCCGGGTGCCAGCCGCACCACCTCCCCCCGTACGTCGAGGGTGACCCGCAGCCCGGAGGAGACGAGCGAGTCCACGGTGCCGGACAGCAGATCCAGGCCGGGCTGCGGGATGCTCTCGTCCAGGGGCATACGCAGCGCGCCGAGCATGACGCGCAGCTCCTCGACCGCCTCGCGCCCCATCCGTTCGATGCCCAGCAGTGCCTCGTCGTCCCCGCCTCGCGAGCGGCGGAGCACCCCGGCCTGCATGACCATCATGCTGACGCTGTGGGCGACCACGTCGTGCAGCTCGCGAGCGATGCGGACTTTCTCCCGCGCGACGGCCTCGGCGGCCTCGCGTTCCCTGTCACGTTCCAGGCGAACGGCCTGCTCGGCCAGGCGGCGTACCCGGGCGACATAGGCGTGCAGGGCGAGGCCGGTGAGGTAGGCGGCGCCGAAGAGGGCGGTCAGGAAGACGACCTCCTCCAGGGGGAGCCGGCGGTGGTCGACGGCACCGGAGCCGAACGCCAGGATGCCGGTGACGGCCCAGGCGAGCCCGGGCCTGAAGGGGAGCTCGGCACCGACTGTGTGGAAGACGATCAGCAGGGAGGCGAGCTGCCAGGTCTGACAGTGTTCGTACCCCTGTCGGTGCCAGGCGTACTGGGCAAGGATCATCAGGATGAACACGGCGACCGGCGACCGGCGCCGGAACCACACGAGCACGCCGGTGACGAGCGCCTGGCCGACCCACCACAGCTCGGGCGTCTCGGTCGCGCCGTACTCGGTGGCGACGGTGAACGCCTCCAGCGTGCCGAGGGCGACGATCACGGCGCCGATCAGCAAGTCGGACTTCGGCACCGCGCGCAGGTACCGAAGGGGGGAGAGGAGAACCGCCATGCGGGGAGACTAAAGCTTGGTGACCGTCTTGCCCATAGGACAAAACACCCGGACAAGTCGATCGCAAGTGGAACACAAGTCAACGGATCAGAACACCGGGAATGAGACGCTCCGCACGAATCGATTGGCGGTCGCGTTGTCGCACCTGCCGGACGCGCAGAAGTAAATGATGAGGGCCGGTTCGTCCGGCCGCTCGACGACCCAGCCGGTGAATTCGAGCTGGCCACCGCGCTGCGGGTCGGCGATCGTCCCCTGCAACCGGATGGCCGGCTGCCCGCCCACGCTCACCTGGACGACCTGGGAGAAGACGTTGACCGTGCCGGGAAGCGAGGACTGCATCGTCTCCTGCAGCTGCTTGGCGCCGCTGCGCGGGTCGAGGGTGTCGAGCGTCTGCACGTAAAGGCCGCCGGCGTCCTGGGGGTCGTCCTTGATGATCTCGTTCACGGTCGCCCAGTCGGCGGTGACGGGCGTGGCGAACAGCGACCGGAACTGCTCCACCCTCGGCGAGGCCACCACGAACACGTCGGCGTGCGGTTGGAGGGTCCAGGTGCCGGGATGCTGGAAGGCGACCGGCACCGCGGCCGAACCTTCGTACGCCACCCAGGTGTCGCCACCGCGCAGGAACGTCGCGAGCATCGCCACCAGCGCGACGATCGCCGTGATCGCCACTGCGGCGCCGATGAGGATGCCCTTCCCGCCGGATCTGGGCCTGCTCGGCTCCTGTCGTCTCGTGGTCGTGGGCACCGTCGGTGCGGCGGGGGAAGCCTGGGTGAGCTGGTACGACTGGCCGGCACCGCTGATCGCGTCACGCAGTTCGGCGACGAACTGGCCGCAGGTCTCGTAGCGCTGCTCGGGCGACTTGGCCAGGGCCCGCATCATGACGCCGTCGACCTCGAGCGGCAGTTCGGGGCGGAGCGTGGTGAGCGGGGTGGGGGTCTCGGCGAGGTGTGCCCAGAGCAGGGCGATCTCGTTGTCGCGCTGGAAGGGCAACCTCCCGGCCAGCGCCTCGTAGACCACGCAGGCCAGGCCGTACTGGTCGCAGCGGCCGTCGATGTGCTCCTTGTTGATCTGCTCGGGCGACATGTAGCGGGGGGTGCCGATGAACTGGTTGGTCTGGGTCAGCCCGGAAATCGAGGTGCGGTGCTTGGTGATGCCGAAGTCGGTGAGGTAGGCGTGGTCGCCCTCGGTGTGGGCGGCGATCAGGATGTTGGCCGGCTTGACATCACGGTGAACCAGGTCGTGGGCGTGCGCGGTGTCGAGCGCGGCGGCCACCTGGGCGAAGGTCCGGTTGACCTGGCTGACCGGCATCGGGCCCCGGTCGTAGAAGAGCTTGCGCAGGTCGGGGCCGTTGACGTAGCGCATCGCGATGTAGAGGGTGCCGTCGGCGGCGGTGTCGGCCTCGTAGATCGGGATGATGTTGGGGTGGTCGATGCTCGCGACGGTGCGCGACTCCAGCACGAAGCGCTGGCGGAACCGCTCGTCCTCACCGAGGAGCGGGTTGAGGATCTTCAGTGCCACCCGGCGGTTGAGCCTGGGGTCGACCGCGAGGTAGACCACGGCCATGCCGCCCTTGCCGATGATGTCCTCGATCTGGTAGCCGGCCACCTCCCGGCCGATCAGCGCCCTGTCGTTCACTGACATCACGTCTTGGCCGGCTGGCCGCAGTAGCCGCAGAAGCTGTGCGCGGGGCCCAGCCGCATCCCGCAGCCCGTGCAGTACTTCTGCACTGTCGTCTCGGCGGGTCTGGGGTCCGGAGCGGTGCTGGAACCCGGATCGCGCGCCACCAGCACCGGCTGGCCGGGCGAGGTCGAGGAGATCTTGGGCAGTGCGGGGAAGGAGCGGCCGACCACGATCGTGGAGTCGACCTGCTCGTCGAAGGCCGATCTCCCTTGCACAGGCGGCGGGTTCAGGGTAGGGGGCAGGGGGTCCGCGGGCAGGCTCGGTTCCGGTTCCGGCTCCGGTTCGGAGCGCCTGCGGCGCCAGAGCAGGATCGCGGCGACCAGCACCACCAGCACCAGCAGGCCGCCTCCGACCAGGAACGGCCACAGCGGCGCGCCGCCGGGCGCGTCGGTGGAGGCGGCCGCCCTCTTGGTGCCCTCGTCCTCTGCGGTGCCGCGCTTGGCCTGGGACGTCTTCAGGTGCGCGGCGGCCACGGTGTGGCCCGGGTAGAGGTCCAGCACCCGCTGGAAGGCGGGGACGGCGTCACCGTAGTAGTGGGTGTGGAAACGGGTCAGCGCCTGCTCGAAGGCGGCGTCGATCGGGCCGCGGGCGGGCGCGACGTCCGCCTCGGCCAGGGCCTTGGTGACCTCGCGGATGCCGATCATCCGGGCGTCCTTGCCACCGCCGAGCAGCAGGCCGACGACCTCGCCCTTCTTGTCCTCGATCACCGGGCCGCCGAGCAGCCCCTTGTCGACGAGCGCGCCCAGCTTCTCCGGCTCGTTGACCTTGTTCTCCGGGTCCTTGAACTGCCGGCCGCCCTCACCGGCGCCGCCCGCCCGGAGGTGGGCGATGTCGACGGTCTCCGGCAGGTTCGCGGCGGGCCGCCCGGTGAACCCGGCGACCGCCACCGGTGAGTTGTCCTTGGCGGGCACCTCGGCGGCGAGCGGGGCGGTGGGCAGGCCCGCGCTCCCGTCGGCGCGGCCGACGGGCTTCAGCACCGCCGGGCTGTCGGGCTTGTCACCGGGGCGGACGATCTCGGCCCTGAACCCCTCCGTGTCGGCGGGGGAGATGTTGGGGAAGACCTTGATCTCCGTCGTGACGTCGATGATGCAGGTGGCGGTGGGCTGCTTGGGCGGGTAGCACTCCTGCAGGTGGTGGTTGAGCAGGTCGTCCTTGAGCTTGTGCCGCTCGAAGTCCGCGGGGATCTTGACCTTGTGGTGCTCGGCGAAGATCTTGTTGGCGGCGTAGATCCGGACGTCCAGGTCGTTCTTGACCACCCGGGTGAGGGTGACCATGCCCCCGTCGGGGTTGATCACCGTGCCGGTTCCGCTGCCGATCGGCACCTCGTAGGAACGCTCCACGTGGACCAGCTCGCCGATGTGGTCAAGGAGCGTGATGTCCACGCGTGCCGTGGTCTCGATCCTGACCACCGCGGGGGTCACCAGATCGGTGATCCCGCTGGGGTGCTCATGAGCCAGAGCAGGCGCCACCCCGGCGACCGCCAACAGGAGGCCTCCGAACGCCGCCATCGCCGAACCGAACCGCCGCATCGCCACTCCCTACAGGGGATAGGACAAGGGTCGCAAACCGGAGTGAATAAGTGAACTGCTCAGGCCCGAGGGCTTGACTTTCTTTCCGCCGTCACCTGCACCTGATCACGAGACGGATATCTCCACCCCGTCTTCACCATCACCACTCAGGCACCGACCATGCCTTTCACCATCCCCACCCCCCCGTTGCGGACAGTTACGCAAAGTCTAATCCTGACCGGGCCCCGGCGCGACAATGTATACCGCGCGGGGACCGTTTCCCTCATCTCGCCCAATGGCCCGCGGTCGCCCCGAATCCAATGGGACGGAGGCCCCATATTTCGATATTTCCATCTAATACGCAATAAAGGGGATAAAGCTCTCATTGCTTCTCATGCGCCCGAGGAGGCTCCTCCCGTGCGCGGGCAGACGGCCCGCGAATCCGAAAACGCGAGAAGAGCGGCCACCGGATCACGGGCGAGCCGATCGCCCGGAGGCGGGCCCCGGCAGACCCCATGGACAAGCGCTTGCTAGGGAAATAGCCTGCCCTTCGTGGGCGGGCGAGCGGACGTGGGGCCTGCCCCCGCGCCGCGACGGGCCACCCGCCCGGAGCACCGGACGATCAGACGGGGAGAGCCGTTGAGCCACTCGATCGGGGTCGACGTCGGAGGGACGTTCACGGACGTGGTGCTCCGCGGGCCGGATGGTGAGATCAGCGTCGCCAAGTGCCTGAGCACCCACGACGACCCGGCCGACGGCATCGTCACGGGCATCATCACCGCGCTTGGCCACAGGGACCCCTCCCTGGTGACCAGGGTCGTGCACGCGACCACGCTGGCCACCAACGCCGTGCTCGAACGCAGAGGCGTCCGCGTCGCCTATGTCACGACCAGAGGTTTCCGCTCGGCGATCCCCCTGGGCCGCTACGCGCGGGTCGAGGAGGACCGCTACGACCTCCGCTTCGACCCTCCCGCGCCGCCGGTCGCCGCCGGTGACTGCTTCGAGGTGCCCGAGCGGGTGAACGACCGGGGCGAGGTGCTCGAACCGCTCGACGAGGCGGCCGTGGCCCGCGTCGGTGAGGAGATCGCGCGGCGGGGTGTCACCGCGGCCGCCGTCTGCCTGCTGCACTCGTACGCGAACCCCTCGCACGAACGGCGGGTCGCCGAGATCCTCCGGCGCGTCGTGCCGACCGTGGTGATCTCCTCGGAGGTCTGGCCGGAACTGCGCGAGTACGAGCGGGCGACCACCACGATCATGTCCGCGTACGTCGGGCCCGTCATGGCGGGATACCTGCGGCGGCTGACCGCTCGGCTGGCCGGCATCGGAATCACCGCGCCGGTGCACGTCATGGACTCGGGCGGCGGCGTGATGTCCGCCGAGCTGGCAGCCCGGCGGGCCGTGGCCACCATCGAGTCCGGGCCCGCGGCCGGGGTGCTGGCCGCCGCCGCGTCCGGCCATCCGGACGTCATCTCCTTCGACATGGGCGGGACCACCGCCAAGACCTGCGTGATCAGGAACGGCGAGCCGGAGATCACCCACGAGTTCCACGTGGGCGGCAAGGGCAGCTTCGGCGGGCGCAGGGCCGGGACCGGGGTGCCGGTCAAGACCCCGGCCATCGACCTGGCGGAGGTGGGGGCCGGAGGGGGCAGCATCGCGTGGGTGGACCCGGCCGGCACCCTGCGGGCAGGCCCGCGCTCGGCCGGTTCGGACCCCGGCCCGGCCTGCTACGGCCTGGGCGGCGACGAGCCGACGGTGACGGACGCCAACCTGGTACTCGGTTACCTCGACGCCGCCTCGTTCGCCGCCGGGACGATGTCGCTCTCCCTCGACCTCGCGGAGAAGGCGGTCGACCGCCGGCTGGCCGGCCCGCTCGGGGTCTCCCGCGCCGAGGCGGCGCACGCCGTCCACGAGATCGCCAACGCCTCGATGGGGTCGGCGGTCCACGTGGTGACGGTACAGCGGGGCATCGATCCCCGAGGGTTCGTCATGGTCGCCTTCGGCGGCGCGGGCCCGATGCACGCGGCCAGGGTCGCCTCCCGCTTCGGCATCTCCACGGTGGTCGTCCCCGCGCACTGCGGGGTCGGCTCCGCGGCCGGCCTGCTGGCCGGCGACCTGTCCACCGACCGCGTCCTGTCCGCCCCGGGTGCCGATCCGGTGCGGGTCTTCGCCATCCTGGCCGAGGCCGCCGCCGCCGACCTGAACGTGACCCTCGGCTCCCCCGGCGTCTCGGTCACCCGCTCGGCCGACGTCCGCTTCACCGGACAGGCCCACGACCTGACCGTGCGGTGGAGCGACTCCCCCGCCGAGCTGGCCGACCGCTTCTTCGCGAGATACCGGCAGGTGTACGGCATCGAACAGCGGGGCCCCACCGAGGTCGTCGGCTACCGCGTCCGCGTCACCCAGACCGCCCGGCACCCCATTACCGACGCCGTGCCCGCGCCTCCCCCTCCCCGCGCCTCGCCCGGAGCCCGGGAGCCGGGTGGGCCGCGGCCGGAGGCTCACGGTGCTTCCGACGTTTCCGAGGTACGGCGGGCCGCGTACTTCCCCGAGCTGGGCGGGTACGTACAGGTGCCGGTGCTCACCAGGGCGACCCTGCGTGAGACGGAGGGACCGGCGATCGTCGAGGACACCGAGGCGACGATCGTGGTGCCACCGGGCTGGACGGCCAGGCTCGCGGACGACATGGCGGTAATCCTCACCGAGGGCGGAACACCATGACACCGGAACCCTCGACGGCGCACGAGCGGTCCTCGCGAGGAGGCCTCACGAAGGGGCCTCACGAGGGGGCGAGCCGGTTGACGGCGGAGACGCTGACCGCGGAGGTGCTGCGGAACGCGCTGGTGGTGGCGGCCGAGGAGGCGAGCATCGTGGTGGTGCGCTCGGCCTACTCGACGTTCATCGTCGAGGGGTCCGACGCCTCGGCGGCGATCCTCGACGCGAGTGGGCGTCTGGTCGCGCAGTCGATGGCGACCACGCTCATGAACAGCATGGCGCTTAAGGTCGCGCTGCCCGAACTACTGAAGGACATCCCTGCCCCCACCATGCGGCCCGGTGACGTGTTCGTGCTCAACGACGCCTACCGGGGCGGGGTGCACACCAACGACCTGCTCGTCTACCGGCCGGTCTTCGTCGCCGGCGAGCCCGCCTACTTCACCGCGACGATGATCCACGTCTCGGACCTCGGCGGCCTGTCCGCGGGCGGCATGGCCCCGCTCGCCACCGACATCTTCCTTGAGGGCCTGCAACTCCCCCCGGTCCTGCTGGCCACCGCGCGCGGCGTGGAACCGGCGATCGAGGCGATCCTGCGGGCCAACAGCCGCACCCCTGACAAGGTCATGGGCGATGTGCGCGCGCTCGTCGCGGGCACCGCGGTCGCCGCGGCCAGGATCGAGGCACTGGTCGGCGAGTACGGCCCCGCCGGGCTCGCCCGGGGGATCGACGACTATCTCGACCACACCGAGACGCTGACCCGCGCGGCCCTCCTCGCCCTGCCCGCCGGGCGCTACGAGGCGTCCTACCCGATCGACGACGACGGCATCGACCTCACCACCTCGCACACCGTCAGGGTCGCGGTCACCCTGGCCCCCGGTGCGGGAGCCGTACTCGACTTCGACGGCACCGACCCCCAGGTCCCTGCGGCGATCAACTCCTCCTCATCACAGTCGCTGGCCGCCGCCGTGTTCGCGATGCGCTGCTTCCTGGACCCGTCCATCGCGATGAACGACGGCTGCCTGCGGGCGATCGAGGTGCGGCTGCCACCCGGCTCGTTGCTCAACGCCCGCTCGCCCTATCCGTGCGGTGGCCGGTTCGTGCCCATCTACGCGGCGATGGAGGCCGTCTTCCAGGCGCTGTCGGACGCGATGCCCGAACGCGCCATCGCGGCGAGCGGCATCCTGCAGCCCTTCTCCATCGCGGCCGTCGGGGCGCCGTACTGGATCCACCTGTCGTACGACTTCGGCGGGGTCGGCGCCCGGCAGGGCAAGGACGGCCCGGACGCGACCGGTGTGCACTTCGGCATCGGCCGCAACTCGGTACCCCAGGTCGAGCCGGTCGAGACCCGCTGCCCGCTCATCGTGGAGTCGGTGGAGACCGTCCCCGACTCCGGCGGCCCCGGCAGGCACCGGGGCGGCCTCGGCTCCCGCACGGTGATCCGCTTCCTGGCCGACGCCCACGTCACCACCCGGGGCGACCGGCTGCGCAACGCCCCGCCCGGACGCTCCGGCGGCCTGCCGGGACGGCTCGGCGGCTTCTACCTGCGGCGCGCGGACGGCTCGCTGGAACGCCTCGACTCCAAGGTGAACAACGTCCGGTTCAGCGCGGGCGAGGCGTTCGTGATCGAGACGACCGGCGGCGGCGGCATCGGCTCCCCCTGCGAACGTCCCGTCGAGGAGGTCCTCGCCGACCTCGACACCGGCCGCGTCACCCCGCACGGCGCCCTCGCCGACTACGGCGTCACCGTCAGGGACGACGGCACGGCCCTGCGTGCGGAGAACTGACATGCGCGGGTCCGGACGGGCGTCCCCGGTTAAGGCGCCGCCCGGCCCCGCGGAGGGCTTGCCTCGCTCAGCCCCGAGGCTGCAACAGCACAGCGGGATCGAAGGAGACCTCGAAGGGGGCGAAGAGGGTCGCGACCTCTCCCGCGTCGTGCCTCTCGGCGGGTTTGTACTCGTCACCGGCGAGTTCGTGGACGTGGACGGACGGACCGTCGGACAGCTCGATCCGCCAGTAGACGGGAATGCCCGCAGCGGCGTAGGCGGCCCTCTTGAGATGACGGTCCCGCGCCTGGGTACTCGGGCTGACCACCTCGACGGCCAGGAGGATGTCGCGTGGCGCGAACATCAACTGCGTCTCGTCGACGGCCTTCGTCGGTACCACGACGAGGTCAGGGATGAAGAAGTCGCGGTCACTCGCCCGGAGGTTGACATCCGGCAGTGGCTCGAACTCAGGTGGTGCGACGCCTTCGAGAATTACGAGAAGTCGAGCGATCGCACGCTGATGCAGGGGGATAGGAGAGGGACTCACCAGCAGGCTCCCGTTGAAGAGCTCGTAGCGGTTCCCGTCGTCGGGAAACGTGAGCAGGTCGTCGACAGTGAACGGCGGCTCTCCTTGGAGAACCGTCCGCTTGGCCGCCGGCTCCTTCGTTGCCATCGTGGTCACCTGCTCAGTATCGGGAGTTTGGCCCTCGCCCACATGCTACTTCCCGCAATTCTCTTACTTTAAGTAGTCAACACATCACGGTTTACCCACTGCTGGGCGCCCTGGCGGACGGCGGTGTGGACGGCACGGGCGATGCGGGCGCCCCAGGTGGAGCGGGGGCCGCCGAAGAGTTCCTCCGGGCCGTGCTCGGGGACCGCCACGCAGACGGCGTCGGAAGCGGTCCCGGTACCGGGGAAACCGACCTCCAGCAGGGCCTGGGTCTTGGCCTCGGTCACCGTCATGACCGTGTTGACCAGGGCGGCGTCGCTCATCGCGACCGGTACGGCGACGACGATGTTGATCGTTCCCGGCAGGTACGCGGGGGCCAGTTCGGGGTCCGGGACACCCTCGGGGGCGGCGGCCCAGGTGGGGACGCGCAGGCCGACGGTCGCCATGACCTCCACTCCCCCGTCGGCGGCCCGGGTGAAGTGGTCGACGGAGGCGGCGGTGAGCATGCCGACACCGGAGCCGGGCGGGGCGAGTTCCAGCAGGTGCTCCACCGGGTCCATCCGCGAGTATCCACCGACCACCTGCGCGTTGAGCGCCCAGGCGGCCGGGCCGATGCCGCCGCCGACCATGGCCGAGGAGATCGCCCGCCACCCGGGGCCGAACTCCCAGAGCAGCGAGGCCAGCCGGGCGCCGTCCTCCTCGCGGTGACTCAGCCTCAGGAAGACCCCGGGTGACCCCCGAACCTCGGAGCCGTCCGGAAACCCCTCGGACGAACCTCGCAGGATCTCGGACCCGGTCAAGGACGCTCCAGGTGGACCTCGGGCCTGCCACCGGGGCCGGTGGCGACGCGGACGCGGGCCTCGAAGTGCTCGCCGATCAGCTCTCCGGTCAGCACCTCGGCCGGGGTGCCGGAGGCGGCCACCCGGCCGCCCGAGAGCAACATCATCGAGTCAGCGTACTGGCCGGCCAGGCTCAAATCATGCAATGTCGTGACGACGGTTAGTCCGTCGGCCAGCCGGAGCCGGTCCACGAGCTCCAGCACCTGCTGCTGATGTCCCAGGTCGAGGGCGGTGGTGGGCTCGTCGAGCAGGAGCACCGGGGCCTGCTGGGTCAGCGCCCTGGCGAGCACCACGCGCTGGCGCTCGCCTCCGGACAGATGGCCGAGCCGCCGGCCGGCGAGGGGCGACAGGTCCAGCCGCTCCAGCACCGACGCGGTCACCTCCCGGTCGCGACGGCCCTCGCGGCCCAGGTAGGGGATGTACGGCGTACGCCCGAGCAGGGCGTAGTCGAACACCGTCATGTCGACCGGCAGCGCCGGGGACTGCGGGGCGTAGGCCAGCAGCCTGGCCCGGTCCCTGGGCCGCAGCCGTCTGATCGGCACGTCGTCGACGAGCACCTCGCCCTCGCAGGGCAGCACCCCGGCCAGGGCGCGCAGCAGCGTGGACTTGCCCGCGCCGTTGGCGCCGATGACGGCCAGCCAGCCGCCGTCCCCGACGTCGAGCCCGACGCCGGACAGCACGGTCCGCCGGTCCAGCACCACCGACAGGTCACTCACCGCGAGGCGGCTCACCGGATCTCCCCTCCGCGCGGCGCACGGGCCATGGTCGCCCGCTCCCTGTGCACACCTGCCGGAGCGGTCGTGTGCTCCTCGTACGGACGGGCCCGGACGCTCATGTCTCCACCCGGCGGGTCATGCGCAGTACGGCGACGAAGAACGGCGCGCCGAAGAAGGCGGTCACCACCCCGATGGGCAGCTCGGCGGGGGCGAGCACGGTCCTGGCGATGAGGTCGGCGAGGACCAGGAAGGCGGCCCCGCCGATCAGCGAGATCGGCAGCACGACCCGGTACGAGGAACCGGTCAGGCGGCGGACCACGTGCGGCACGACGATGCCGACGAAGCCGATCAGCCCGCTGACCGCGACGGCCGCCGCGGTGGCCAGGGAGGCGGCGAACAGCACGACGAGGCGGACCCTGGCGGCGTTTAGGCCGAGGGTGACCGCCTCGTCGTCACCGACCGAGAGCACGTCGAGCAGCCTGCCGTGCAGCAGCATGACCGTCACCGAGACGACCGCGTACGGGGCCACCAGCGTGACCTGACTCCAGCCGCCGCCGACGTTGCCGAGGATCCAGGCGTAGATGCGCTGGAGCTCCTCCACCCTGAGCTGCTGCAGGAACGTCTGGATCGCGGTGAGGAAGGAGGTGACCGCCACGCCCGCGAGGACCAGCGTGGCGGTGCCGCCGCCCCGGCCCGCCGCGTTGCCCAGCGCGTAGGCGAGCAGGACCCCGCCGACGGCGCCGACGAAGGCCGCGGCGGGGATGCCGATCGCCTCGCCGTCGCCCTTGGTGAAGACGATCGCCGCCGTGGTCGCCCTGCGCTACAACGACCCCGGTCACACTTTCGCCACGTGGCTGGACTCGCTGTTCGACTACGGGCCGTTCACGATGGTCTTCA
>NZ_JBEXUE010000018.1:0-48563 GCF_040614275.1 Streptosporangium sp. NPDC006013 | reverse complement strand
CGTGACCGAGTTGAGCGTCGAGTTCGGGGTGCGGCCGATGTGTCCCGCGGGGGCGCCCGAGGACCTGCCGCGCGCGGTGCTGAACGGGCTCCAGGGCGCCGAGGAGAGCGCCCTGGACGGCGCACTGGACCTGCTGGTCTCCTACGGCGTGATCGACCGGTCGCCGAATGGTCTGCTGGTAAGCGTGCACCGTCAGGTCCAGGCCGTCATCGTGGCCGGGCTGACCGAGGACGAGCGCGCCGCCTGCAGAGCTACCGCGGCCGCCCTGCTGCAGGCGGCGCTCCCCTCCGATTCAGGGCATCCCTCCTCGTGGCCGACCTACGCGAGCCTGTTGGCGCATGCCCGCACCGTCCTGGCCCTCGACTCTTCCACCATGGGCTCCGTCATCGAGTACCTGTACGACAGGGGTGAGTACAGCACCGCCCTGTCCCTGCAACGCCGGCGCCACGCTGTCATGCACGAGACCCTGGGCCCCGAACATGCCGACACCTTGACCGCCCGCGCCGCCCTCTCCTCCCTGGTCGGGGCGATGGGGAACATCGCCGAGGCCCGGGGTCGGTTGGCCGAGCTGGAACCGATGACCGAACGACTGCTGGGGCCGGACCACCCCACCACGCTGGACATCCGCGCCAACCTCGCCAGCCTGGTCGGAGCAGCGGGGAACACCGCCGAGGCCCGGGACCGATTCACGGCGCTGGTACCGGTACTGGAGCGGGCCCTGGGTCCTGGGCACTCCGTCACCCTGAACGCCCGCGCCAACCTCGCTTTCTGGGCGGGGGAAGCGGGGACCCCGGCCGCCGAGGCCCGGGATCGGTTCGCGGCGCTGATGCCGGTGCTGGAGCAAGCTTTGGGCTGCGAGCACTTGATCACCCTGAACACCCGTGTCAACCTCGCCCGCTGGAGCGGGGAAAGCGGCGACCCGGCCGATGCCCGAGACCGGTTCGCGGCGCTGGTGCCCGTGTTGAAACAAACTTTGGGTTGCGAGCACCCCACTACCTTGAACGCCCGCGTCGGCCTCGCCCGCTGGAGCGGGGAAAGCGGCGACCCGGCCGATGCCCGAGACCGGTTCGCGGCACTGCTCCCCCTAGTCGAACGAGCACGGGGTCCTGAGCACCCCGTCACCTTTGAGATCCGCAGTGCTCTCGCCGATTGGGCAGGAGAGGCCGGGGACGCGGCCGGTGCCCGGGACCGATTCTCGGCGCTGGTACCGGTACTCGAGCGGGTCGTAGGCCCTGAGCATCCCATCACTCTGGGCGCTCGTTTCCACCTGGCCCGCTGGATGGGGGAGGCGGGAGACGCGGCCGGCGCCCGATATCAGTTCACGATGTTGATACCGGTGTTCAAGCGAGTGCTGGGTTCCGAGCATCTGACCACGCTGACCGGACGCTTCCACCTCGCTGTGTGGATGAGCGAGGCGGGGGACGTGGCCGGTGGGATGGACCAGTTGGCGGTGCTGGTGCCGGTGATCGAACGGGTCCTGGGCCCCGAACACCCCACCACGCTGGCCGCCCGTTTCTTCTTCGCTTCCTTGGCGGGGCAGACGGGAAACACCGTCGACGCCCGAGACCAGCTGGCGGTGCTGGGGCCGATGATTGAGCGGCTGCTGGGGCCGGACCACCCCACCGCGCTGACCGCCCGCGCCGAGCATGCCCATTGGGCGAAGTACGCCAGACGCTCAGCGTGGAGGCGATGGTTTCGGAGACGATGAACGATCAATGGGCCAAGAGGTACTCCCCGCAAACAGGCAGGCATCTGCGATGTTCTGCCCACGCGTACGAAGTCGGCCGTCGACGGCACGAGCGTGGTCAGCGAGCACAGAACAGATGCGACCACCTCCGGCGAGATAGGAAACCCTGCCGGACGCTGTTCTGGTCCAGGGTCAAAGCGTTCTCAGCCGGTGAGATGCAACCGCACGCAACGACGACCAGACCGTGATCGCCCAGCGTCAGATCGCGACCAGAAGTAGCGAGATCCCCGCGTTCACCTCGCTGCTGTCCAGCCTGCACCGGCCGTCGGCGCGTTAGAACCGGAACCGCACGATGCGGGTGGACCGTTTCATGCCCGGCAGTAGGTTCATGAGGCGGTACATGCGGCGCACGTTCGCGGGTGCCTTGGCCATTAGCACCGGTGAGTCGTTCATCGGCGCCTCGTCGACGTATTCGAGCCGCGGATGCCAATCGGCCGGCGCGGCCGGGTCGTTGAAGCCGCAGTGGAACCGGGTGCCGTATTTGCGCAGCGTGGGGTCCCATTTCGAGGTGCGCCACGCCCAGACCGACACCGTGTCGAACTGTATTTGGCCGGTGGGGAAGGAATCGACGACGCTGGTCAGCAGCCGCTTGACGTCAGTCTCGGTCAGGTAGGGCACCAGTCCCTCGGCGATCACCAGCACCGGCCGGCCGTGGGGGACGCGTTCCAGCCAGGCCAGGTCGGTGACGCTGGAGGCGATCAGGGTGTAGTGCTCGCGCGGCGGCAGGAATTGTTGCCGTAGTTCGATGACGGAAGGGTAGTCCAAGTCGTACCAGTCGACAGTGGCGGGCGGGTCGATCCGGTACACCCGGGCGTCGAGGCCGCAGCCCAGGTGCAGCACCACCGCGTCGGAGTGATCGGCAAGGAAGCTTCGGGCCCAGTCGTCATGGGCCTTGGCGCGCACCACGGCGGCGAGGCCCAGCTGGCTGGTGCCGAATCTGCGCTTGTCGTAGTCAGGATCGAGGCGGCGCATCGCCTGTTCGGCGTATTCGTCGCCGAGGATCGGGTCCGGCAGCCGGTTGTCCAGTGCTTTGGCCCTGAGGACGGGGCTGAGGGTCTTCTGCACTCCGACGAGTTCGCTGTCTTTCATGACAGCTACGATACTACTCATATTTCACAAATTTCGTGAAGTTTGTGAATCATCTTAAACTGGCGAGTCCGCGACGATTAAGGGAGCTTTGATGACGCGAGCGAACGAGGGTGCCATCGCCGATTTCCGGGAACGCTTCGCGCAGATCATGGTCGAAGCCGGCATGCCCCGGATGGCCGCGCGCGTGTACGCCGCGCTGCTGGTTACCGACTCCGGCAAGCTGTCGGCCGCCGAGCTCGCCGAGCAACTGGGCGTCGGCGCGTCGGCGATCTCGGGGGCGGTCAAATACCTGGTGCAGGTACGGCTGGTCGAACGCGGCCGCGAACCCGGTACCCGGCACGACTTTTGCCGGATACACGAGCACACCTGGAGTCACTTCGTCAGCCAGTCCGACCCGATGCTGGTCCGGGTGCAGGCCGGCGCCGACGAGGGCACCGCGCTCTTGGGTCTCGACTCCCTCGCCGGGCAGCGGCTGGACGAGACCCGCCGGTTCTTCGCGTTCCTACGCGAGGAGATCAAGCAGTCGATGGCGAAGTGGCAGCGACTCCAGGCGGCCGAACGCGAGGCCGGCTAGGGGGTCTCAGCGAAGTGCCTGGGTGACGCGTTGTCTCAGGGTGGGGTCGCTGATGCTGTCGGTCTCGTGCCAGGCGGCGGCGATCTCTTCGGTCTGGAGTCGGCCGACGGCGGTGGCGGTGGCGGTGGCGGTGCGGAGACCTCGTGTATACCGGGTGCGAGGTCTCCACGGGTGAGCATCCCGATCCCGGCGAGCATCTCGGCTTGACGACTGAGGGGTAGCAAGCAGATACTGACGGTGTCGTGCTCTCTGGGGTACGAAAGTGGCGCCGGGAACCCCCCGATGGAATCGGGAGCCCGGCGCTTGCGCTTTCTCCGGTCAGGTCGCCGACGCTTCCAGGAATGTGATGCGGTCTTCGAACAGCGGCCACCACTGCTGATCCCCATCCAGCCATCCGGTCACGATCCCCGCGATAACATCGGCCATCCACAGCGCGGCATCCGCGCTGGCCCGTTCCCAGTTGACCGACATCTTCGCGGCGATCTGCCCGCTTCGACGCAGAGCGGTCAGGATCGCCCTGTCTCCGGCGTCCTGCTCCCGCCTCGACTCAAAGACCACCGCCTCCACCTGACGTGCTGACAATTCGGGCAACAGCCGGAGTAGGCAGTGACGCCTGGCGCGTTCCGAGCGGCTCGCGGTGCCGTGCAGGCTGACGGCAACCACCGATGCACACTCCAAGGAGGCCACTGCCTGCGCAATGAGCAACCTGCGTGCGCCTCGCTCCGTCCTCCAGTGGACGGTGGGCGCCTTGCCGTACCGCAAGGCGTCCATCATTGACCTGATCTGGTCGAGCTTCTCCGCCGGTAGGAGGACGGCAGCAAGAACATAAACGCAATCGTCATCCTGACGGACACGACAGCTTTCATCGATGAAGGCGAAGAGCACTCACCGAACTTTACGTTACCAAGAGCTTTTGAAGTCTTACTCTTTGCTATCGACATGCGGTCGACACAGAGAGCACCGTCCGCCACGGACCTGCTCACCAAGGAAGGGTCCCCTGCCAGGAAGGCCCCTGCGTGGATCTCACCGGGCGAACCGATGGACAGAACCCGCTCATCGATCGGGTACGCCACGGTTTCGCGCGTGGTCAGGCCACGAGCCTGTATTTCAGACGATCGCGGCTCTCGTCAACCGACACGCTGTCGCCGTACGGCTCAAACCGGTCGGTGGCCTTCCAGAGGCATCCGATCATCCCCTACCTCGGGACTGAGCGGCTCTTCGGGGAGTGGCGGCGGCGGTGCCAGGGTGCACCAGACGATTTTTCCGCCGGGGGTGGGGCGGTAGTAGCCCCAGTCGGTGGCGAGGAGGTCCACCAGGTGGAGGCCGCGGCCGTGTTCGTCGTCGGGGGTGGGGTCGCGGACGACCGGGGTGAGGGGGCTGGCGTCCCAGACGCGGAGTACGACGGTCTCGCCCATCCGGTAGAGGTCCATCCAGATCTGGTCCGGGTCGGCGTAGCGGATCGCCTTGGCGGCGTCGGGGCACGCGGCGTGCGCGGTGATCGCGTTGGAGACCAGCTCGGAGGCGATGAGCTGGGTGGTCTCGATCAGGTCGTCCCGGTGCCAGCTCTCCAGTACGCGCCGGACGTGGACCCGGGCGTAGTAGGGCGAGGTCGGGAAGACGGAGAGTTTGAGGTACTGCGTGCTGCTGATGGCACCGGTCATTTCACCCGCTCCAGGTTGGTACGTCGGGCATAGGACCGGCACCGTTCGCAGCCGGGGACGCCGCTCTCCCCCACGGGGGACGGGGGCACGGTGCCGGTCCTACGGGAAGTACGGCCGGGGAGCGTCGCAGATGTATCGCCGGTCGTACCGCTGGGGCCGGACGGACACCCGATACAGGGTGGGCCGCCTCGGGAGGGAAGATCGTCCGCCCGGCCGTCTAGGGAAATCATGCGTTTCGCCTTCCAGCGGGGATGCCGCCTGGAAGGCTTACGGAGAGAGCATGCACCATCACCATGGGTAAATGCAATGCAGGCTCTTACACTGCCCGCATAGTCCAGAGAGGTGCCAAAGATGCAGGAGAAGGATGAGTTGGGGGCAGTTACACCCCTGCCACGTATCAAGCGCCAACCGCCAACGGTGCGTCTTCGGCGTCTGGCAGCCGAGCTGCGCCGCCTCCGCCAAGAGGCCGGACTCTCCCAGGCCGAGGTGACCGAGAAGACCGACGTCAACCTCGCTACGCTCCACCGGATCGAAACGGCCAAGACCAAGCCGCAGCTCCGGACACTCAACGCCCTGCTCGACGCCTACGGTGTCACCGGCAGCCAGCGCACCGACCTGGTGACGCTGCAGAAGGAGGCCAAGCAGCGCGGGTGGTTACACGGCCTCGAAGCAGACCTCCCCGACAAGTACAGCGCCTATATCGGCCTGGAGGCCGAGGCCCAGCAGGCCATCAACTACGAGTCGCTGTTCATCCCCGGTCTGCTGCAGACCGAGGACTATGCGCGGGCGGTGATCCCGGGCGTGCTGCCAACCGCCACCGCCGCAGAGGTTGACAGCTTCGTCGCCGCCAGGATGCAGCGCCAGGCTCTTCTTGAGCACGAGACTCCCCTGCGACTGTGGGCAATCATCGACCAAGCCGCTCTACACCGAACGGTCGGCAGCGACGCCATCATGCGCGCCCAGCTCGCGCATCTCATTCAACAGGCTCGACGTCCGCACATCACCGTCCAGGTCATCCCGTTCTCCGCCGGAGCCCATCCTGGGATGCCCGGTAGCTTCATCGTCCTGAAGTTCGCCACGGAGGGCTCCGACGTAATTCACATTGACAGCATGGCTGGCGATCTGTTCTTTGAAAAAGAGGCAGATATTCAGCAGTACAACCACATTTGTGAGCATCTTCGCGCGATAGCGCTCAGTCCTACCGACACGGCCTCGCTACTCGCATCTCTACGCGAAGATCGATAGAGGAAGGAAGCAGGGCATGCAGCAGCCAGATCTGTCCGATGCACACTGGCGCAAGAGCAGCCTCAGCGGCAGCGGCCCAAGCTGCGTCGAGATGGCGTTCGTCGGCAACGACGTCGCCGTCCGCGACACCAAGAACCGCGACGGCGGCACCCTCATCTTCCACCGAAACGAGTGGACCACTTTCATCAACGGCATCAAGAGCGGCCACTACGACAACCTCACCTAACCCCCGAAGAAGGAGGAAGCAGGATGCAGCACCCTGACCTCCCCCACGCGCACTGGCGCAAGAGCAGCCTCAGCGGCAGCGGCCCAAGCTGCGTCGAGATGGCGTTCGTCGGCAACGACGTCGCCGTCCGCGACACCAAGAACCGCGACGGCGGCACCCTCATCTTCCACCGAAACGAGTGGACCACTTTCATCAACGGCATCAAGAGCGGCCACTACGACAACCTCACCTAACCCCCGAAGAAGGAGGAAGCAGGATGCAGCACCCTGACCTCCCCCACGCGCACTGGCGCAAGAGCAGCCTCAGCGGCGAAGGCGCAAGCTGCGTCGAAGTGGCATTCATCGACGACACCATCGCCGTCCGCGACACCAAGAACCGCGACGGCGGCACCCTCATCTTCCACCGCAAGGAATGGACCGTCTTCATCAGCACCATCAAGAACAACAGCTTCAACAACCCCGCCTGACCGGCGATACTTCCTCGCCGAGGAAAAGTCGTTTTCCGGGAAGCGTGACATCGACTCAAGAGAGACGTGAGCTTCCCGGAAAACAGCTTTCGACCGGTGCGGAGGAGCGATCGGCCCTTACCGCTAGGCCGAAGGGGTTTCCGGTGACCCGGCCGGGCGCGGCCAGATTCGAACGAGGCGTTCGGCGAGCTCGGTCGAGCGCGCCGTTATGGTCTCCTCGGTCCACGCCTCCTGCTGGTCGGCGACGATCTCGGCGTTGAGCTTGAGCGTGGCGTGTCTGAGGAGCAGATCCCGTTTGCCGATGTTCGGCTCTGGATCGGTCAGACCTCGTGCCTGCACCTCGATATTGGTCCACGGCCGGTTCGAGAGTTTGGGGTTGAGTCGATCATTGACCAGGGTCAGGTTGCCCAGAGTCTGGACAAGGTGGTCCCTGCGCTGGCGCGAGGCGTGGTCGATCGTGTCTCCACCCCAGTGCTCCCCCCAGCTCTGCGGCATCACGTGTTCGATCGTCAGACATCCCCGAGGGCAGTGCTCATGTTCCGACCACTTGCGCCGACGGTTGTCCTCAAGCGCCTCCAGTACCATCCGCAACCGGGTCTGGGTCAGGTCCTTGTAGACCCGCAGCCGCTCCATGGCCTGGATGACCTCGTCGTCCGACGGCCAGTAGCCGACGTTGGCGGTGGCAGTGGCGAAGAACGTCTCCGTGACGTCACCGGCCGCCTCAGGCCCGTTACGGTCCAGTTCCCGCAGCAGGTCAATGAGGATGCGGTTGTAGTTCTTGGTCGACAGCTTGCACAGCATCCGGCGGGTCAGCCAGCTCTCCATCGATGTCAGCGCCTTGAGGCGCTGCGCCACCGGCATCCGCTCTTTGGGCCATCGCAGAATCCACAGCAGGAAGGGGCCGACGACGGTGGCCTCCATGATACGGATGACCCGGTAGTAGAACGTCCCCTCCACCGAGTTCCAGGGAAGGTTCTCCAGTTCCTCGTAGACCTTCGCATCGGCGGCCAGGTCCCGCATGATCTCCCATGCCTGGAGTTCGGAGAGGCGCACATGGTCTCGGAACTCGCTGAAGACACGATCCGCGGGCACTTCGCGGAGTCGCTGCATGGTGAGCCAGTGCTGGAGGAAGGTATCGACATAGGGGCGGTAGAGCCGTCCCTGCCGGACGTTCCGCCGCCAGTGATTGGAGTCGAAGGGCTTCCAGTACTGCTGGTACAGGCTTTGGAGGTTTTCCCCCTGGGCCGCGGCCAGCTGGAACGCCAGATTCTTGATCAGGTCCGCCGCGAGCAGCGGCGTTCCACGGTGGTTGAGCGTCTCGAAAATGACCTGCGCGTTGTCACCCGGCTCAAGGTCGATCACCACCAGCTTGAGGTAGCTCCGCAGAACTTGGGTAAGCGCGGTGATCCGGTGCCGGCACTTTTCCGCGTCACCGTCGGGCTCGGCCCATTCGGTCAGCGTCTCGACGAAGAACCGATGGGCCTGAACGATCGTACTGGTGGCGAGCTCCTCGGGAACCTCCTGCTCGTTGTCCATGACGACACGGAACGCATCCTGATCACGATCGGTGGGCCAGACCTTGAAGACCTCATCCGGGCTCTCGGTCAGTTCCTTGCGGTTGAGAACGAGCGACTGAAGCGCTTGGGCATCCCTCGGCAGGCCGTGTCGTTCGGCCACCAGCTGCGCGGCGTCCAACAGGATCTGCAGGGTCGTCAGACGCTGCTGCCCGTCGATGACGTTTCTGACAGGGATGAACATGCTCGGTGACCACTGCTGTTCCAGGACGACGGCGCCGAGGAAGTGCGGAGGGATCTCCTGGGCGCCGTACGCACTCGATTTGCCTTCCAGGACCTGCTCGGCAACGGCCCGCACATCCTCCCAGAGGGGTTTCCACTGGTCGTCCTTGGTCCATACGTAGGGGCGTTGGAAAAGGGGAACCAGATAGCGAATGTCGCGACCGAAGATCTCAGCAGGGGTATGAGTGTCAGCCTTCATGCGTCCTCAGGGAGCGTCGTTATGGGGGAACCACCGAGAAGGTTTTTGAACTCGACGAGTCTTACACTTTCAGCCAGGAGCCGCGAGTGCTTCGTCGCTATTGCTTACGGATGAAAACCCCTTTCAAATGTAGATTTGAAGCGACCCGTTCCTCGATTCGGGTGCACTATTCACATCACCCGCTGATATTTCGGATGGCCGTTGCGTACATGTGCACCGGGTCGGTGTGGAGTTCCTTGCCGATCAGTCCGGGAAGCGGTGGCAGGTCCCTCACCAGCGGCATCAGACCCTCGAAGACCGCCAGAGCGCTCTCGGGACGCTGTTCGGGAGACTTCGCGAGCAACCGGAGTGTCAGCCCCTCCAGTTCACCGGAGACGTCCGGCCGCCCCAGGCCGGGGGGAGGCTCACGCCGGCTCCGGTCGATCTCCGTCAGCAGGTCCTTCGAGGCGAACGGGCGCGAGCCGGTGAGCAGTTCATAGAGCAGACAACCCACCGTGTACAGATCGCTGGAACGGCTCGCCTCCGCACCGTCCACCAGTTCCGGCGCCATGTAGCGTGCCGTGCCGGGGACCTGCCCGGCCTGGGTGATCTGCGAGAACTCCTTGGTTCCCAGAGCGGTTGCCACCCCGAAATCGATCACTTTGACGGTGCCGTCCGGGCACATCACCAGGTTGCCCGGTTTGATGTCCCGATGGAGCAGCCCGACACCGTGGGCCGCGGCCAGGACGGCGCAGACCTGCGCGCCGATGAGGGCCGCCCAGGAGACCGGCAGCGGTGAGCGCTCGGCGATCAGATCCGCGACCATGTGGCCCTCGAGGTACTCCATGACCATGAAGAGCTCCCCGTTCTCGCTGCCGAAGTCGTAGACGACGGGCACGCCGGGGTGCCGCAGGCGGGCGGTGATCCGTGCCTCACGGTAGAAACGGCGGGTGGCCTCGTTCTTCGTGACCAGGTCGTCCTGGTGGATCAGCTTGACCGCGACGGGACGGTTGAGCTGCAGGTCCGATCCCTGCCAGACGGCCCCCATCCCGCCTCGGGCGATGGGGGCGGAGAGCCGATAACGGTCGGCGATCGTCTTCACGGCAGGAATCTGCTCTTCTGACCGTGCCAGGAGATCACCAGGGTGTCCCTGGCACGGGTGGCGGCGACGAACAGCAGCGAGCGAGCACGTTGCAACTCCCGTCGATGGCGCAGCGGGTCGCTCTCCCGATACTGGAAGACGTGCCGTGAGGGAACCAGCCCCTCCGCCACGCCGACGAGGATCATTCGCTGATACTCCAGGCCCTTGAACCGGTGCATCGTGCCGACGTGAATCGCGTCGTACAGCTTCGGCCCGTCCTGGCCGATGGCCGCGGCGACGATTCCCGCCTTACCCAGCCGGTTCTCGACCTCGGCCACCATGCGGCGTTCGGGGACGCAGATCGCGATCGCCGCGGGTGCGACGTCGTCCCACTCCTTGACCTGCTCGACGACGGCGTCAAGCTCGGCCGCCCAGGTGGACGCCGGGCGCAGCACCGGACGTGTCCCGTGCAGGACCGACCGGTAGCCGAGCAGGTCGTCGCGGCCGTCGTCGAGGTCGTCCCAGTCCTCGGTGCCGAGCAGTCCCAGCGCCGCGCCGAGGATCTCGTGCGTGGTCCGGTAGCTGAGGGTGAGCTTGGACGAGCGCCCCCGGATGTTGATGCCGAGGCTGCCGAGCGAGACGTAGTTGCCGTAGATCCGCTGGTGGGTGTCGCCGGCCAGGAAGATGTCGTTCGGCCCCTCGGGGACCATGGCGCGGAGCATCTTCCAGTGGGCGCTGCTCAGGTCCTGTGCCTCGTCGACGACGACGTGCCGGTAGCGGGGGCGGTGCCAGATCCCCGACTCCCGCTGCAGTTTGACCGAGCTGACCTGGTCGGCCTCGTAGGAGGCCAGCTCCCGGGCGCGCTCGATCTCCAGCCGCGCGGCCCGCTCCGCCACCTGGCGGAAGGTCCACAGTTCCTTCTCGTCGAGCCGCTTGACGTACCGTTCGACGAGCTGCCAGATCTCCGCGCGGTCCTCCCTGCTGATGGGGCGTCCCCGTCCCGCGCGGCGGGCCCGGAAGTAGTCGGCCCGCGAGTGGATCGCCTGGCCGAGGATGACGTGGGACCACTCGGCGTGCAGGAACTCGCCGTCCCATCGGGTCTCCTCCTGCTCCAGCAGCAGTTCGTCCCACTCCTGCAGCGCCCTGGCGTCGTCGATCCAGCGGCGGCGCCCGCCGGGCTCGGCTTCCGCGACGATCTGCGTGGCGAGCTTGTCGATGTTGACGATCTCCACCCGCCGGACCACCTCGGCCCCCGCGAGCTCAAGCAGTCGCTGCCTCAGGTCGGCTGCCAGGTTCTTGTTGAACGTGGTGAACAGGACCGCCTTGTCGTCCCCGGGGCCGAGCCGGTCCACCAGGTATCTCACCCGGTGCAGCGCGACGATGGTCTTCCCGGTTCCCGGTCCCCCGCTGATCCGGGCGGGTCCGCTGTAGTCGCGCTCCACCACCTTGTGCTGGGTGGGGTGCAGGAAGACGCGCCAGCGGCCGAAGCTCTCCTCCAACACCTCCTGCAGGGCTGTGTCGTCCGTGGTGACCTGGGTGGCGGGTCTGGTCAGGGCCGCCTGGTAGTCCTCGGCGTCGACCGGTTCGGGCGCGGTGACCGGGGTGGTGATCTGGTCGAGAACCTCGTCGACGCTCTTGCCGTCGTGCAGCCCGAGCAGCACCTCCGTAGTGAGCTGCGGCGCGTACTCGGCCAGGCCGAGCAGCTCGTCCTCGGTCGTGATCTTCGCGATCAGCCCGAGCAGCGGCTCCGCCACCCCGAGCCCGAGCAGTTGCTCCGCGGTGAAGGCGGCGAACAGCGGCTTCGGCTCCTCGGAGACGGAAGGCTCATGCCGGACCCGCTCCTCGATGGAGACCAGGTCGACGAACTCGATGCCACCGGTGACCGGGTTGATCTGGTAGGCGAACCGGTCGAGGTTGTCGTAGACGTCCCTGCGGTTCTTGACCGCCACCAGGATGTAGTCCGCCTCGCCCGC
This sequence comes from Streptosporangium sp. NPDC006013, assembly GCF_040614275.1. NCBI lineage: Bacteria > Bacillati > Actinomycetota > Actinomycetes > Streptosporangiales > Streptosporangiaceae > Streptosporangium > Streptosporangium sp. NPDC006013. Next base: position 36,527 of record NZ_JBEXUE010000018.1, on the reverse strand, counting down.
GTGCAGCAGAAGCGCGCGGTACTCCTGATTGACCCGCGCCGAGTACAGCCGGGGATGCCCCTTGAGCTGCTTGAAGTGCAGGCCGGGATTGGCCGGGCTCTTGCGGAATTTGTGCTGGAAGTCGTAGATCGCGCCCTTGACCTCCCTCGGGAGCTTGAGGATCTCCTTGTCCGCCTTGTCGAGCAGCCGCAGCGTCGCCTCGCCCTGCATGTTCACCTCGTCCTCTCGCTCCGCTCAGACTGTGCCGCGCCCCCGCCAAGAACGCGCTCGACCAGTTCCTCCGGGGCCCAGCCCCGCACATCGCGTACGTCCCACCCGGCCGCCGCATAGGCGGCGTTCCGCCGGTGCGCCTCGTCGTCGTCTCCGGCCAGCACGATCGCCACCTTGGCCGAGGGCCAGGCCAGCTCCGCCTGCCAGGCCTGCTCGCCCAGCTCGAATCCCACCTCGTTGGAAGCAGGAGCGGGGATCTCCAGCCTGGCCAGCTCGCGGGCGAACGCGGCCAGACCCGACTCTCCGGGGTCGAGCACGTCGTAGATCTTCTCCCAGCGCGGATCCGGCCCTTCGGCACCGCCTCCCCGCACGATCCGTTCGGCATGTGGCGCAGTGGGAACCCTCGGGAAGGGAACGGTCTCGGTCTGGGAGCTCTCCCGTGGCGGCCGTACGGTATCCGCCGGAACGGTCACCTCGCCCTCGTCGTCTTCGAGGGGCAGCAGGCTCAGCACGGAGGCGGTCCCGCCGCCCCCGGCCACCGCGAGCAGTGAGGGGTCGAAGGCGTCCAGATCGGTGAGCGCGAGCTGCCCGCCCTCTCCCGACCCCGCGTCCAGGAACTGCAGCAGGTTGCCCCAGTAGAGCCAGGCCGCCCAGCGCCTCTCGTGTCCCTCCCGGTCCGCCTTGATGGTCTCTTTCCGGTCGTCGATCAGCGCGAAGGCGGTCCACCGGTAGCCGTCGCGGCCGTCGAGCACCACGACGAGCGGGCAACCGGCCGCGTCCACAGCGTGCATGGTTATGATCTTTTCGCTGGTCGGAGCCGGGAGGGACGCCCCACGGAGTGCAGCCGTCACCCGTTCCGGCACACCGCCGGGGCCGGAGCGGCTCCGGCCCTTCGCCAGCCCCATCAGTCCGGCGGTGGCGGCTTCGGCTCGGTGCAGCCACAGCTCGGGCCGGGGGTCACGAAGGAAGGCCAGCAGCGTGTCAACGGGATTGGCCCACACCGTGCGAACCAGCTCGTCGGGGTCCCGATCCGGGCTGACCTGCTGGTAGGTCCGGCGCGCGGCGGCCTGCGCGTTGCCCAGGTAGGGGGCACGCGGCGGCTCTCCCTTGACGAAGGGCGCGTGTTCGAGTGCCTCCCAGTCGGCGATGTCGTCCCAGGTGAGTTGGAAGACGACCCGTCCGTCCGCGCGCAGCCTGGCTCTCTTCGCGGCGTCGCCCGCCAGCCGGTTCTTCTCCAGTGAGGCGTGGTAGGCGTAGCCGTCGAGGTAGACCGCGACCTCCAGCGGCACGTCGTCCAACCGCCGGAACAGCACGTCGGGGCGGGTGCCCTTGATGGTGTTCTGCAGGATCATCTGCCAGTGCACGATCGAGCCGTCCGGCCCCTCGATGCGCAGGTCCGCGGTCTTCTTCTCATTCAGCACACCGGCCATGCCCAGCGTGCCGGGTGTGTCCGTACGACGGGCCCAGGACTGCAGGCCGCCGAGGAAACGAGCCTCCAGTTCGCTCTCCACCTGGTCCCAGAGCGAGATCGCGTCGGTGGTGGCGACCTGCGCGGGGTCCCAGGTGTCGAGCAGCTCGCGCAGCATGACGAGCGCCTCGGACCGGCTGACCTTGTCGTACTTGGACCCCGGAACGTGCGAGAGCAGGCAGCGGTGGCAGGCCGCCCTGCGCTGGTCCTCCTTGCAGGGACACTCCTCCACGATCCGCAGCGCCGCTTCGAGCACCTCGCGGAAACCCTCCGGCGAGGAGAGACGGTGCAGGTATCCGGTGCCACCGGGCAATGTGTCGTGCAGCACCAGGAAGCGACGGCGCCGGCCGGTCTCCTGGTCGGGCATGGTGGCGGTGACGACGGCGAGATGGTCGGGGTCACCTCCGTACCTGGCTGCCACCCCCGCCATCAGCGCGGCCTCGAAGGAGGCCATCCGCTCTTCGATCAGCAGCGTGGCGACCGGGAGCAGGATGCGCAGTGCCTCGGTGTGCAGCTCGTGCGCGAGGAGCAGCCTGAGGTGCTCGGCGTCCTGGGCCTCGCGCCGGTGAGCACACCAGGGCCGGTGGTGCTTGCGGCCAGGGTCGGCGTATGAGCTCGCGATCAGCGCGTCCTGCTGGGAGGCCACCGGCGGCCCGTCCACGGTCGTGCCGCCGCAAGCCGGGCAGGTGTGGAAGGGGTTGAGCCGGACGTCCTCCCCGGCGAACCGGTCGGTGGCGGGCCGGTCATAGCGGGTGGTGCCCAGGTTGAACCGGCGGATGACCGCCTTGCGGGTGAAGTCGAGGCCGAACACCACCTTCCGGTGCCGCCACGATCCCGGCGCGATGTCGGCGGGCTCGATGTCCACCGCGACGGCCGTCTCGTAGTAGCGGCTCTGCCGGTCATCGTGGTCGTCGCGGATCTGGGCGTCGTCGCGCCGGTCGTGCGCGGTCACCCGAGTCGGGCGCAACACGCCGTACAGGGAGCCCAGCTCGCCGATGTCGCGGCCGTCGCAGCGCGGGCAGGGGCTCGTGTCCTCGGCGGCGAGCGTGGTCCGCACGTAACCGCAGCCGGGACAGACCCGCCACCGCTCCCAGGTCGGGCGGGACGGGGTGCCGATGTCCAGGCCGGTCACCTCGTGCTGGTAGCCGCGCATGTAGAAGGAGTTGCCGGGGGCCAGCTCGGTGAGCGCCAACCGGGCCGAGCGCTGGTACTCCCGTACCTCACCGTGGTAGCGCCTGCCTCCCTCGACCTCCTCCTCCCAGGTGATCGTCGCCTCCAGGGTGGTGGTCGAGTCGATCAGGGAGTAGTTCGGCAGCAGCCCGAGCTCGACGAGGGCGCCCTGGGCGTTCTCCCGGCCGAGTTCGCCGATGCGCTTGGCCACTGCCCGCCGCTCGGCGGTCAGCGCCCGTTTCTGGGCGCGCTGGACGGGGTCGGACTCCACCAGCGCCTCGATCGCGGCGTCGATGACACCGATTCGTTCCCGCAGGTCGGCAAGGCGCTGCCGCCACGACTCGGTCGCCTCCGCCACGACCCGGGCCAGGTCCTCGGTCGCGAACCCGCGCAGGTCGGCGACCGCTTCGGGGGTCAGCGCCGTGCCGAACAGGTCGAGGAACCCCTGCACCACCGTGTCGCCCACCGCGAGGGCCGCTGTGGTGAACCCGGCCAGCCAGCCCGTCTCGCCGAACAGCGCCGAGGCCAGCCTCGGCAGCGGCAGCACGCCGTCAAGCCCTCCCCTGGCGCACAGGTCGACCAGGTGGGCGGTGTACTGGCGGTGCAGGATCTCCACGGCCGACAGGTAACTGCCGGGCGGCACGATCTCACCGGCGATCATGTCGCGCGGCTCGTTGAGGAAGTAGAGGTCGCGCGGGGACCGGCCGACCATGGTGACCAGGAACGCGTTGCCGCTGCGGCGGCCCGCGCGACCGGCCCGCTGCACGTAGTTCGCCGGGCCCGGCGGCAGCGAGGCGAGGATCACCGCCGACAACTCGCCGATGTCGATACCCAGCTCCAGGGTGGGCGTGCAGGCGAGCACGTTCGGGTCGCTGTAGCGGTTGCCGTCGCGGAAGCGCTGCTCGACCTGCTCACGCTGGCTTCGGGTCAGCGCGCCGGTGTGCTCGGCGGTGACCACCCGGAACGCGCCCTCGCCGCCCTGGGCGAGGTAGAGCCGCCGGTAGTAGTCGAGCTGGTAGTTCTGACTGCCCCGGTTGGTCAGGTGGCCGCCGCAGCGGTAGCGCGGGCAGCGCTGGCCGTACCAGTCGCCGAGGATCTCGGGGTGGACGGTCTGCTCCCAGGCACACCGGTCGCAGCCAATCCCGGCATCGTTGACCTGGGCTTTCTCCAGCAGGCGGACCTGGATGTGCCCCGGCTGCAGCCCGTACACCCTGGTCGCGCCGTCATCGGCCGGCCGTACGGAGATCACGCCCTCGTCGGCGAGCATCGGCAGCAGCCGGGAGAGGTAGAGACCGGCCGTGCCCCGTTCGAGGCCGAGGCAGCGGGTGGTCCAGTCCTGGTACCAGCCCTGGTCGGCGTCGATTCGGTCGAACTCCGACTTCCGCTTCTGCCGGTCGAGCAGGAACGTCGGCGCGGACAGTCCCCGGGGGAATGCGGGCATCCCCTCCGGACGCCTGCCCCAGATCGCGTTGTACCTGTTGCTTCCGGCATTGCCGAGCCATTTGTCCAGCCACAGGTGCTTGATCGCGCCACGGTAGCGCAGCCGTTCCAGCAGACCCCGGATGTAGGCGAGGTAGCGGTCCTCGGGGGCGAGCTCGATCATCCCGGGCATGCCGGTGTGCACGTCGCGCGCCAGAGTGGCGATCTTCGCCGGATCGCTCAGCACCACCTCGGCCGCCGCCGTACGGGTCAGCTCCAGCGTGCGGCCCTGCCGGGAGCGCAGGCCGAGTTCCATGATGGTGGCGAACGCCAGCCGCTCGCCGATGAGATCCCACGCCTGCGGGGATCCGGCGGTCTCCCGCGCCAGGATCGCGTCGATCTCCGGCCGGTCGTGCAGGTCGGGCGGGACCACCGAGGGCAGTACGTCCTCCGCGCTCGCCACCGCGGCCAGGTCCGCGACCAGGTCGTTGAGCAGGATCGGCGTGCCGGGATCGAGCCGGGCGGTCAGCAGCCGCCGCAGCGAGAAGGCGTACGACCGGTTGGCCACGAAGCCGGCCCGGTGGGCGGCGTCCTGCACCGAGTCGTTGAAGAGCAGCGTCTTGCGCTGCCTGGCCTCCAGCTGGTTGCCCGCGAAGAGCTGGGTGACGGTCACCGCGGCCAGCGAGGCCAGGCCCGCACCGAGGAAGCGGATGCCCTGGTCCATCTCGCAGGCTGGGCAACGGTCCTGCTCGGCGGCGTTGTTCGCCTCGGACTTGGTATCCAGGTTGGCCAGGACGAAAACGATGTCACCCTTGTCGTACCGGTCCTTCGCCGGATCGACGGGGCGGACCCGCTCGCCATCCAGGATCGCCAGGTTCCGGACCTGCCCCTCGGCCTCGCCCTGGGTGGCCATGATCAGTGGACGGACGCGCTTCTTCTCCGGCCCGACGGCGGCGCGGTAGATCTTCTCCGGACTGGTGACCAGCTCCTCCGGGTCCCGCTCCGGCGAGTAGGCGGCCCAGCCCGACCGCCCGCAGTGGCGGCAGTAGACCGAGGGCAGCAGGGTCTTGCCCAGCACGTCGAACGTCGAGTCGGCGTCCAGCACGGCCGACTCACCGATCCAGGCGAAGGCCGAGGTGTGACTGACCAGCCGGAGCAGCCGGGAGACGGCCCGCACCCAGATGTGGGTCTCGATGTGCAGGAACGGCCGTTTGGAGTCCTCCGGGCCTTCCGGGCTCTCCGGGTCGCGGGCGTGCGAGAGCAGCGCCACGAACCGGGCCAGCGCGGTGGCCGCCTGGGTGGGCGACCGGCGGATGGCCGCGCCCCAGTTGTACGCACCCCGGCGCGGCAGCAGTTCGAGCATCTCGGCCGGCGTCGCCGGGCGGTCGCTGAGCAGGTCGAGCACCGCCTGGGTGAGGATGTGCTGACGCAGCACCCCGCCCAACTCCTGCGGGCTGAGTCCGCTCTTCCCGGTGACGGCCTGGCTGATCAGCTCCATGGCGGCCGGGTTCCTGAGCGGGTCGGGGAGGGCGGCCAGTTCCTGCGCGTCGGGCAGCGGCAGCGTGACGTCGATCTCGCCGACGAACTCCTCGGCGGTAAGCCGGTCCTCCCCGACGACGGCGTCCTTCGGGAACGGGGTGCCGAAGACCTGTTCGGCGACCTCCCTGATGACCGTGCTGTCGCCACTCTCGCCGAGGGTGGCGGAGGTGGCGACCGGGCAGATGTCACCGAGCGGCCTGCCGGGCCGGGAGTGCCCGGTGGCCGAGGCGAGCCGCCGCAGCAGCATCGCGACGTCGGTGCCCTGCGCACCGTCGTAGGTGTGGAACTCGTCGACCACCACGTACGCCAGCTCGGCGTCCTGCCAGAGCGGCAGGTCGTCGGCCCGCTGTAGCAGCAGGTCGAGCATCTTGTAGTTGGTGATCAGGATGTCCGGCGGATTCCTGCGGATCTCCGCCCGCCGGGTCATCACCTTCGGATAACCGACCTCGGGGGTGTCCCCGATGTAGAGCGCGCCGGTCACCTCGTGCAGGCCGGCCTGCTGGAGGTAGTCGTTGAGCCGGTGCGCCTGGTCGGTGGCGAGCGCGTTCATCGGGTAGAGCAGCACCGCCTTCACCCCGCGCCTGCCGCTCGCCTTCTGCCTCCGGCAGTGGTCGAGCACCGGGACCAGGAACGACTCGGTCTTGCCCGAGCCGGTCCCGGTGGTGATCAGCGTCGGCTCGGCCGCCTTGTTCAGCGTGCTGAGCCGCCGGAACGCCTGCGCCTGATGCCGGTACGGCGTCCAGCCGCCGGACGGCACCCACTCCAGATGGTCCTTCCACCCCGCGTCCGCGGCGCGGAACGGGGTGCTGATCCGCAGGTAAGGACCACGGAAGATGCCCTGCTCGGGATGGTTGAGAAACCGCTCCAGCGCGTCGCGGACCGGCTTCTCCGCGAGCGCGAAGGTGGTCGTGAGGTACTGCGTCAGGCTCCGCTGCAACTCGTCAGCGGCCAACGTCGGCTTCACGCCATCTCCCCATGAAGTTGTCCGGCCCACACCCTGCCGGGCCTGCCCCGTGCTCTCGTTCGAGCACTGCACGAAAACCATGCAGCACGCACTTTGCGTGACGATATCTTTACGCAGTGCTTACGGCCTACGTCGACGAGAGCCTCCGTCGCCGCCCTGACGACTGCAGCGTTTACGCGATGGCGGCTGTCGTGGTGGACTCCACCGACCACGACGACATCCGCGCGACCTTGGAGTCTCTCCGCCTCGGCAAGAGTCCCCGCCTGCACTGGCGGGAGGAGTCTTCCGCGAGGCAGCTCGCCATCACCAAGAGACTCGCCGGCATGCCGGTGCACGGAATCGTCACGGTCTACCTTCACGGCAAGGAGACCCGAACCGAACGAGCTCGCCGGAGATGCCTGGAAAAACTGCTGGTTGAGCTTGATCATGCCGGGGTCACAACGGTTCTCATCGAGAGTCGTTCTCCCGACCAGGATCACCTGGACCTTTTGCTTCTTATGGGGGTCCGCAAGACTCGTGCCCTGTCGAAGAACATCAGGGTCTCCTGGCAGTCCTCCCACAAAGAGCCACTTCTCTGAGCCGCCGATACCGTGGTAGGAGCCACAACCTGGCGGCTGGACGGATACACAGAGTGCTTCGATCTGCTGGCCGAGCAGGTTCAGGTGATCTGCCTTGACTGAGAGCGAAAAGCGCGAAGGCCGGACGCCCGATTCCATCGGGAGGCCCGGCCTCACTTCCAACACCCACCGGGGGTGCGGCACTCCCCAGTGTGCCTCACCAAAAGTGATCAGGCAAGCGCATTGAGCCATCAACGAAAGCGCGAAGGCCGGGCACCCGATTCCATCGGTGGTCCCGGCCTCACTTCCGTACTCACCGGGAGTACGGCACGGCCAGTGTGCGTCACGCGGAGTGATCCGGCAACCGGTTTCGGGGCAAAGAGCCGACCGGGAGAAAATCCGAGGAATGGGGTGTCCATCTCCGCGTCCGCCCAGACGCCCCCATCCCCTCCCTCCGACCGCGCGGATGCATCCCGTCCTGTGCGCACAGGACTGACGGGATCTCGTCCACGACCATGGCATGGTGAGGGATCCACCGGACACGCGAAACACGCCAGACGGACTACATGCCGTGCCCGGCGCCCATCCGTCGAAACGGATGAGCGGTATCTGTCGGCCATTAGACCGGTCACCATCCGCGTTCGGCAACTCACTTCCCGATATCGATGCTGTTCCCGGAGCGAGAAACGGGACAGATGAGGATGTCACGGGGTGACCTCGGGAGCCGGTACGGCCTGCGCCTGGCGGAGGCGCTCGGAGAAGACGGCATGGGCCTGGCGGTACTCGGCTTCACGGTCGGCCTTGTAGAAGGGTGCGGTGTAACCGTCGGGGACGGGGCCGTTGACCTCGGGGTCGAGGTGGGCTATGAGCTGCTCGTAGTGCTCCTTGGTCTGACCAGAACCGTAAGCATCGAAATTCGCAGCGACCCTTCGACCGTCAGCATCAAAATACATCTCCCCCTCGTAGGTGAGAAGCTGCGGAAATCTGGATCGGTATAGGGTTATAAGCTCGCCCGCAGTAAGCCCTAACATAAGTGCCGCCAACGTGTCCATCTCGACCAAAGCTGAACGTCTCGCACGCTCTGCACGCAGTGGCGTCTTTTCGTTCCATTCGGAGCGAACATCTTTCAGAGATGCAAGTCCAGGCCAAAACACAGCCCAATCATCAGTTTTCCATGATTCCTTATAGAGCTCATTCCAGATAGAGATATAGGAATCCGTAAGACAGTTTAGGCGCAGGGTCCTGAAAATCAATTCCTCTGCAAGGGGATGATCCGAGTACGGAGCCAACATGGATCGAGCATCTGCCACATCCAGGTGCTCTCTGCCTCCGATGCGAAGGGAGTAGTCTAAGGGAAGCGTCGCCCAAAATCCTGCTACTAGCGTAGTATCGCGAGGGTCGCTCAGCGCCATACTTCGTACTGCATGGATATGCAGCGGCCCCGGCGGCATCAGGGCTACAAACAGGCTACGTTCCGTAGAGGCAGGCACCATTTCCCTCCAGAAGACCCGAAAAAACTCAGAAGAAATCCTCCCCATCCACTTATCTTGAGCACCCCTATATACCTCAAGGTCCGCGACTCTCAAAAAATCGGTTCGAGGCACAGCATTTCTGGATAGCGCTACAAGGTCCATTGGCCTACCGCCACGCTTGGGAATTGGCGGCTTCTTCGCGAAAGGCGTTGCAATGGAAAATTGCGGACCTCGAATGATTACATCGGACCACTCTTCTGGATCGTTTATCTCCTCTCGGATTAACCCCGATTTCTTTGCGCCAGTTTCATGCAATCCGCTACTAATATACGCATTCATGTCTCCAAGGCGGCGCTCGTAGCCAGCGATCAGGGCGATGGGGCGCCATTCGTCACTCGTTACGGGGTAGAGGAGCTTCGCCTGGGCAGCTGGCACACCTTGATCTCCGGATACGAGGCGCCATCCAGCAAGAACATCAGAATTTACACTAACCACCCTCGCGCGATGCGGGCGAATATCCCAATCTTTTTTATATTTAAGTGCAGGAATCTCTCCCGAACCATCGTGGTTTAGCGAAAAAACGAGCGTAGAGGGATCGAATAGCCAGCTCAGATGTAGAAAAGAAATATCCCTGGGGCGTCCATAGACATTGAGCCCGAATTGCTTATTTGAATCAACCTCCGGGAAGATGAGGCGCCTATTTTGGAAGTGAGCGTGCAGACGCAAGCGCGGATACACATGAGAACGAAAATACCCTTCGCGAGCCCCACTGAAATGAGTATCATAATGAACAAGACCGGCGATCCCGTTGGTGCTTAAATTTTCCCACGACTTAACCATGAAGCAACGATACAAGTCTGCTTGAGTTCCACTCAGTATTGGATATGTGGCCCCAGAACTGAGAAATGCATCCGTTCCTGCATTACGGGCAAGTTCATTGGATACAAAAATCTGATTTCCCCTCAGAGAAAGCGCTACTCCTCTGCGAGCTTTTCGATCCTCAACTCCCATACCTCTAGCAAGCTGGAACCATGGATCCATCTCAGCTAGAACCACGGACTCATTCCAGACAGGACGAACCCATGGCGGGTTACCGACCTGAAGGTCAAAACCGTCTTTTTTGAAAACCTGAGCGAACTGGAGTTCCCAGTGGAAGAAGCCCTGCTGTTCGGCGATGTCCTCGACCAAGTCGAACCAGGGGAAGCGCTCAGCGAGTTTGATGGCCGAATCCATACCCACCCATGCGGGCAACTCGTCCTCGTACTCCTCCAGAGCTGCCAAGGAGGCGAAACTCGCGACCAACGAGTCTTTCGGGATGTCAGCGCGGCCAAGCATGGCCTCGGCGAAATCGAGCCAGTCGTCCAGATTGGCGAGAGGGATGACCTGACGAAGTGGGTCGAGAGCAAGGCTCTGCTTGCGTCCGGTGGTGCGGCGGGACTCGCGAGCGAAGCCGCCGAGGCTGATCTGTTCCGGCTGACCGGTGTCGAACAGCGAATCGGTCGTCCAGCTCTCTCCAAAACCGGTCGGCTCCTCGATCACCTCTGGTCGAGTCTCCGCCCGGACAACAGGAGTTACAGAATCTGATCCGTAGTCAGATGCTGTATCCGAGGTAAGCCGGGTGTAGATGTCGTCGGAGCCGTCCAGCATGCCGGTGCGGTCGAGCGGCCAGAACCACAGGGCGCACCAGGCGTCCATCACCTTCTTGAGCCGCCAGTACGGCGTGCCGGGGGCGACCAGGTCGCCGAGGACCTTCTCCCTGCTGACGGCGTTGGCAGGCTGGTCGATCCAGTCGGCGCCCCAGACGTCGATCTTGCGACTGATCTCGCGCTCGGAGATGGTCAGGCGCTGAACGACCAGGCCCCAGAGGTATTCGGCCCGGCCGGACAGGGCCTGGAGGCGCTGGAGCTGGGTGAGCTTCTGCCCCTGCCGCTTCTTGTCGGAGACCTTGGCGCGCATCTTCTTTCGCCAGTCGGCCAGCTTCTTGGCCTCGACCGGTGCCAGCTCGCGGGCCTCCTTGGCACCGGCGACCGCGCCCCAGCCCTCGGCGGGCAGCAGGAAGTGGTGGACCTTCCCCGACGGAAGCTTCCCCGCCGAGAACGGCAGGTCCTCGGGGGCCGACTTGAGCCACTCCCCCTTGGTCAACTGCGCCGCGTCGTAGACCCGGCGGCCCGCACCGATCAGGGAGTTGCCGTGGCGCAGGTGCAGGCCGAACCAGGGGGCCTGCAACCCCGGGTGCATGACGTTGAGCCAGACGGAAACCTCGGCCAGCTCGATGGCGGTCTCGTTGAGGTCGACACCGTAGGAGTTGTGCAGCGCGACATAGGCCTTGACCCGCTGCAGCTCCTCCTCGTACTGCTCCGGATCGACCGAGACGCCGAGTTCCTGCTGCCGACGGCGCAGATACTCGGCCGACACCTGGTTGATGGCCTCGTTGAGGAAGGCACCCGACCCGAGGGCCGGTTCGCAGATCTTCCACCGCAGAATCTCGCGGGCCGGGGTGACCGTGCCGTCCTGGTCGAGGCGGTGCTGCAGGGCGAGCTGGACGGTGACCTGGGTCAGCGACTCGGGCGTGTAGTAGGAGGCGCTGGTCTCCCGGTCGCGACCGGCGAGCCGGTAGACGAACGAGCCCTTGACGTACCTCACGTACTCCTCGGTCTTGTGGCCGTCCTCGTCCACCCGGCGGACGAAGACGTCCTCGGGGTAGTCGTCGACCTTCGACGCGGGGATCGTCCAGGTGCCGCCGTGGGAGTCGCCGTTCTTGGCGACCTCGTACAGTTCCTCGGTGGAGATGAAGCCGGTGTAGGACATCAGGCCCTCGTACACCGCGCCGAGCTGGTTGATGCCGAGCTGGGCGTAGGAGATGAAGCCGCCCCGCTCCTTGCGCCGTCCCTTGGTGAGCATGAGCGCCTGAAGCACCCGGTGCAGCGTCGCGTTCCTGAGCCGGGTGTCGATCTTCGGCGCGGTCGGGTCGTCCTCGTCGTAGCCGGGCACGGTCAGCGCGGCACGGCCGATCAGTTTGGTCTTCTCCGGGTTGAACAGGTCGGCCCGGAGCGGCTCGAACCGCAGCCTCTCCCCCGTGGAGACCGTGGGCCCCGAAGAGTCTTGTGAACCGTCGACGCTCTCCGACCTCGGTGAACTCTCCGAACTCTCGGAAACCGCAGGGACCTCGGGCTTCGTACCCTCGGTGCCGGGCTTCGGGTTGTCGCCGTTGACCAGGCGGAACAGCAGGTCGAGCGACTCGTACAGGTGGAAGGAGTTCCGCGCCTCCTCGCCGGTCAGGTCGCGGACCACCAGGTCGCCCAGCCGGGACAGGCTGTAGCCCCGGCCGTAGTCCTCGTCGTCGGTCGGCAGGATGCCCAGCTCCGGGCGGGCCTCGGCGTACAGCAGGAACAGGATCCGGTAGAGGTAGCGCAGTGACTCCTTACCCAACTCCTTGGCCAGCGCGCCCGGCTCCATGATGTCCTCGGGCCGCACCGCGCGGACGGTGCCGTCCTCAAGGCGCATCTCGGCCTGGCGGATCCGGTTGAGCACCTCGTTGGCGATCAGCTCGACGGAGTCCTTCAGCCCCTTGCGAAGCTCGGTGGAGACGCCGACCGCGTGGTTGCGCGAGTTCGCCAGCAGCTCGGCCAGCGGCTCGGAACCGCCCTCCTCCGGCGGCAGCAGCGAGTCGGCGCCGAAGAGCGCGGCGATGACCTCCAGCTCGGCCGGATTGTTCCGGCCCAGTGCCACATCGAGGCTGACGGCCAGGTAGCGGCCCTCGCCCCAGGTGGCCCGGTCGGCGAGGACCGCCACGCCACCGGCGAGGATCAGCACGTAGCGCGGCGGGGTGTCGGCGGCGAACAGCCAGGACGCCAGCTTGGTGCCCGAGGTGAGCTGCTCGCCGCCGTCCAGCCGGATCGGTGCCGCCAGCAGGCCCGCCCGCTCGTCGTCGAGGGCGGCGTCCACCTCGGCGGCCCAGCCGCACTCGATGGCGACCAGGTGCTGGTCGGAGTACGCCACCGGGACGGCGTGTTCCCGGCCCGCCCGCCGCACGGTCAGCTCGCGTGGCTGCGCGGCGAACCCGAGCGCGCGCAGCACGTCGCCGTGCAGCTCGGCCAGCTCCTTGCACCACTCGGCCCTGTCGTTGGGGCTGATGAGTTCGCCCTCGCGTAGCCGTGCGTCGACGTCGGCGAAGAACGGGCGGTCGGCGAAGTACGGCTTGCGCAGCTCGCGCAGACCCCGGCGCGGTGTGACCCGGTCGGCCTTCTCGTCCTCGCTCCAGCGGGCGAGCAGGCCACCGGACTTCTTCAGGTCCTTGGGCAGCACCTCGGCCAGGTAGTGCGCCGAGAAGTAGTCGCCGCGGTTGACTATCGAGTCGAAGCTCATCGCTGCCCGTCCTGCCTGGTCACGGCCGAGTCCGGCATGGGAATCAGTACGGCGAGAACGCGGAGCAGTGGTTCGCCGGTGGTCTGCAGGGATTCGAGGAGCTGCTCCTGCTCGGTGACGGTCTGGCGCACGTCGGCCTCCCTGCGGCCACGCTGCGAGATGTGCACGCCGTCGAGCGTCAGCTGTTGCCAGTCGGAGAGCTGGGCGCGGTAGGCGTTCAGCGGCGCGACCACCTCCGCGTCGTAGCGGGCGCGGCGCTCCTCCAGGTGAGTGCGCGCGACCTCGACGGCGGGCTTCACCAGCTGCTGGAGCGATTCGAGATCCAGCCGGCGACCCGTGTTGATCATCCCGGGTCTGACCTTGGCCGCCTTGAGGACCTCGACCATCTCCTCGTTCCGTACGGTGAGCGCCTCGGGTGGTCCGCTGACCGCCATCCACTCCACGACCGTGGGCCGGCCACGCCTGTTGGAGTAGATGCCCTGGATGAGAAAGACGGTTTCGTCCACCTCGGCGGTGATGACCGGGGCCTTCTTGCGGCCGAGCCGGACGAGGACCTTGTCGGTCAGCCAGTCGACCATCGGATGCAGGTCGGACAGGTAGGCGATCTCCGGCCACATGGTCTTGGTCCTACGGGCCTCGTCCAGCTTGCGCTGGGCGAGCGTACGGCTGAAGGTGACCTTCATCCGCTTCCTGACGTCATGGGTGCGCAGGTAGGAGGAGGGCAGCACGGAGAGCCGGTGGGTCAGGTCCTTCGGCGGTTCGAAGGCGAGCATCTCGCCGTCGTCCTCCATGCCGTCGAGGAGGTTGAGCGTCCTGATGGACTCGTGGACGAACTCCTCGGTGCTGTCGAAGAGCTGTGGCACCTTCGCCCTCGGCGATTCGGGGGGCAGCGTGCTCTCCGGGCTCTTCTCCTCGTTGAAGAAGTCGGCGAGGAAGTCGTCTGCCACGTGCGACTCCAGCGACTCCTCCACGCTCTTGCCGTCGAGCAGGTCCTGGATGAGACGGCGCTCCTCGCGCTCGGCACGGTACTCACCGGTGACGGCCTCGGCGGTGCCCAGGCTCTGGTGGGCCGCCGACTCTTTGGTCAGCAGCTTCTCGGCCACGGTCCGGTCGTCCTTGGCCCCCTCGACGTCGGAGGTCAGGATCAGCGCGGTGAACTTCGGCTGGTTTTCCTGGCCGTAGCGGTCGATACGGCCGTTGCGCTGCTCGATCCGGATCAGGCTCCACGGCACGTCATAGTGGATCATCTGGTGACACTGCCGGTGCAGGTTGACGCCCTCGGAGGCGACGTCGCCGGTGAACAGGATGCGCACCTTGCTGTCGGAGAGCGAGAACCGCTCGACGATCTCCTGCTGCTGGGTGTCGGAGAAGCCGCCGTGCATGACGGCGATCGCGTCGTCCTTCAGCCCCAGCCGAGCCGGGACGGTCTTCCGCAGCCACTCCAGGGTGGGCACGCTCTCGGAGAAGACCACGACCCGGGTCTCGCTGCGCGGGCCGACGCCGATCTTCTCCAGCTGGGTGACCAGGGTAGCGAGCTTGGCCGAGTCGTCGTCGGTCATCCGCGCCGTGAGATCGCGCAGGGTCTTCAGCGCGTCGATCTCGCGGGCCTCCTTGGCGTTCTTCAACCGCTTTCCCACCGTGCTGGCCAGGGCGACGTGCGAGGAGAGGAAGGACTTGAGCAGGGTGTAGGGGAAGAGCCGGTTCTTCGCGTCGACCACCGGCCCACCGGCTCGCTGGTCTCCGGCCAGCCAGACCTGGGCGAGCTCCTCGAAGATCTTCTCCTCGGCGTCGGTCGCCGGGCAGTGGACCGGGACCGAGGGACCCCGGTCGGGCCACTTGCTGCCCATCTGGTCGCGTACCTCAGGGTTGATCTTGGTACGGCGCAGGTAGAGGTGGTCGATGTCGCGCGCCGAGTAGCGGGTGTCGTCGGCGATCGCAGCCGGGTCGAGCATCCGGATCAGCTCGGCGAAGGACTTCGGCTCGCCGTTGTGCGGGGTGGCGCTGGCCAGCAGCAGCGCGTCGGTGTTGCGGGCCAGCAGCTTGGCCAGCCGGTTGCGGAAGCTGTTCTCGCCGATCAGGTTGTGCGACTCGTCGATGACGACCGCGTCCCAGTGCATCTTCTCCAGGTGCTGGCCGTACTTCCCCTGGTTCTTGAGGGTGTCGATCGAGACGATGATCCGCTTGTAGTAGGTGAACGGGTTGCGACCGGCCGGGATCTGCCGCTGGATGCGCTCGATGCCGACCGAGTCGAGGCGGATCAGCGGGATGGAGAACCGGGTCCACAGCTCGTGCTGGAACTGCTCAAGCACCTGCTGCGGGGTGACCACGAGAATCCGTTCGCCCCGGCCACGGCGGATCAGCTCGGCCAGGATGAGCCCGATCTCCAGCGTCTTGCCCAGGCCGACCACGTCGGCGAGCAGGATGCGCGGCCGGAGTCCCCTCAGCGCCAGCTCGGCCGGGCGCCGCTGGTAGGGCAGCGAATCGAGCAGGAACCGGTCGGCCAGCGCGAGGCCCTTCTCCGTCTGGGGCAGCGGCGTCCTGCGCAGAACCGCCTCCAGGAAGAGACGGCTCTTGGCGAACCTAGGTGTCTCGTCCTGCTCCAGGATCGTGTCCTCGGGACGCATCAGCTCGACGGTGTCGAACTCGGTGAAGAACACCGCGTCCTCGTCGCGGACGAACTCCGACGCGCCGATCGCGGTGATCCGCTGCCCCGCACCTCTGGTCTCGCAGGTACGGACGATCCACTCGGCGTCGCGGACCTCGATCCGGGCACCTGGCGGATACTGGGTCTCGGTCACGGCTCTCCTCTTAGAAACGGGCCTTCGAAGCGTAGGCGCCGCGCAGGCGTGCGGCGAGCAGGGCGACAACGGAGCCGGGAACGATCACCTGGCCGAGGTCGCGCCTGGGGGGAAGCGGCGGCTCGATCTCCGGAGGGTCGGACTCCCGCTCCACGTAGGTCACCACCGCCAGCCTGCGAGAGGCCACCGGAAGGGTCGTTCCGTCGGCGGTCGCCAGCTCGGAGAGCCAGGCCGTCGCCTGCACCGGCTCGGGGCGGGCCGCCGGGTCGTGCGCGAGCATCGCGGCGACGATCGGTTCGAACGCGGCGGGAAGCCCGTCGAGGTTCGGGGCGATCTCGGGGTTGACGATCCGCATGAACAGCGCCGCGAGGTTCGGCGCGTCATAGGGGTAGTGCTTGGTCAGCGCGAACAGCAGGGTCGCGCCCAGGGCGTAGACGTCCGTCGCCGACGTGACGTTCTTGGGGGTGTTGGCCTGCTCGGGTGACATGCAGGCGGGCGTGCCCAGCGTCGACTCCGAGGTCGTCAGGTCCGTCGGACCGTCCGCGAAGGCCACCAGCCCGAGGTCGATGAGCTTGGGACCCTCCCGGCCCATCAGCACGTTGCCGGGCTTGAGGTCCCGGTGGAACAGGCCGGCCCGGTGGATGTCCTTGAGCGCGCCCGCGAGGAGAACGCCGAGGACCGCCGCGTCCTCGGCGGCGAGCGTGCCGTGCAGCTCGACGAACTCCTTGAGGCTCAGCCCGCGGACATACTCGACCGCGAGCCAGGGCTGCTCGTTCTCCTCCTCGGAGGCGTCGACGAGCCCCGCGACGTACGCTCCCTGAACGGTGCGGAGCGCGTCGATCTCCCTGGCGAACCGTGCCCGCACCTCGGCACGGCCGGTCAGTTCCTCACGGATGACCTTGACGGCGACCTGCTCCTGGTCCTGGGTCAGGCCGTAGAACACCCGGCCCATGCCTCCGAAGCCGAGCCGGCCATGCAGCGTGATGTCACCGATCCGCCGGGGGTCGGAACGGTCCAGGGGGTCCATTCGCACCTGCCTTGAGATTGCAGAACGCCGTCCGGCCAAAGTACGACCTCATCACGTACGCGAAAGAAATGCACTTCCAAATCAGAGATCTGCGAACAGATCGTTATCCCTTTTCCTGACGTCCGGTCAGCTTAGCGACAGTTAGCAATGTTTTTCAAGTGAATCATATTCACAATGGAATTGCCTCGACGCTCCGCAGATCAACCAGGATGCCGGGCTCGCCGGCGTCGACCTCACTGACCACCCAGCGCTGCCCTCGAATCTCCACCAGGGTTCCGATGCCCGGTCGTTGCCGGGTCGCACTGGTCACCATTAACTCCTCGCTGGCCCCCCGGGGTGCCATGCGGTGATCGCGGAGGGCGTGACCGTCGGGGGGAGACGGGAGTAAAGGACCTGCAAAGTCGATCGCCCTGTGACCGTTCCGTCAGGGGCTGGGACTGGACTGTATGCCACACACGTGTTTCATGTCTACAAGAATAATCATCTGTGTGCTCGGTTCACATTTTACCAAAAATGATCTAAGCTGCAGCAGGGTGACGCGGCACCTGCCCGACCGGATTACCAGGCGAGTGCCACCTCCTGCTGCGCGCCTCGACGGAGGGAGGATCCGGCACCCCCGACAACGCCGTCAGGCGCCGGACCGCGACTGTCGCTAGCAGGGAACATTCCACGCAAACCGACAATCTCGCATCGCTCCCATCTCGGCGGTAAACCCAGCCACTTTCTGGTGCGTCAGCTAACGCAAGTGTCGCATGCCGCAATAATCATGCAAATGCATAAATTGGGCAACGCGTCACGTTCATTGATTTATGTCCGAATTTATTAATGAGAGGGTGGTGGTTGCCCGTGATGGACCACGAGCTCGCCGCCGAGCTGCGTGAACTCGCCACCGATCCTCGCCTGGCGACCCGCGAGGACGAGTTGCGCGACCTCGCGCTCGCGATCACCGACTCCGACCGGGCCGAACGCTGGTGTGAGGTCGACCTGTTCGCCGCCTTCTCGCCCGAGGACAGCATCGTCCCGAGCAGAGAGCCAGCGGAGACGAAGCGGAAGAAGACCTTCCGCTGGTTCGGCATCTTCCTGAGCTCATTCCTGGTCTTCGCCCCGATCCTCATCACCTGGCTGGGACTCCGGCAGGCCACGGAGGCGTACGGCGAGGTTCTTCAGGCCAATGGCTCCGAGGCCGCCCAGCAGCCCTTTCTTGAGATGTGGCAGCAGGGCTTCGGCGGTCGGCTCAATGGATTCTTCAAATTCGACAACATCGCCCTGTGCACGCTCGTCGCGATCGCCCTGCTCATCTCCTGGACCGTCTACGAGAACGTCACCCGGAACAGCGAGGAGCGGCAGGACAACACCTCCGAGCGTGATCTGGCGCTCCTCCGTGCCCGGCTCCGCCGGGCGCTGACCAGAGCAAGCCTGCTGCTCGGCCAGGTCCGGCTCTCCTCCCCGGCCCGGTTCGGGACCGAGCTGACCAAGACGGTCGCCGAGATCAACAGCGTCGGTGAGACCGTGAGCAAGGCGCAGACCGAACTGGTCGACGCGCTGTCCCGAACCTGGAAGGCCACCCAGCAGACCACCGAACTGCTGACCAGCGGCGCGTCGGACGTGCGGGAGACCATGGCGACCCTCCGCACCCACCTGGCGAACATCAACGTCGCCTACGACGACGTGAGCGCGGCGGTGGAACAGGCGTCGGCCTCGATCGACGCCGTCGGCTCCAGCACCGGTCAGGCCGTCGCCAACGTCGGAGACCAGCTGGCCGCGGCCATCACGCAGACGACCCTCGACATGCGGCGCGCGTTCGTCGAGGAGCTGGAACGATCGACCAAGTCAGTTCAGAGCACGGTCGGTGAGCTGGTCACCGCCACGGGGAGCATGAAGGACACCTTCAACGACGGACTCACCCGCTCCATGAAATCCGTCCAAGGCACCATTACCGACCTCGACTCCCGCATCGGCGAACTCATCACCGCCACAGGGACCATGAAAGACACCTTCAACGACGGACTCACCCGCTCCATGAAATCCGTCCAAGGCACCGTCACCGACCTCGACTCCCGCGTCGGCGAACTCGTCACCGCCACCGCGGGCATCGAGGGCGCGGTCAACCGCACGGCCATCTCGATCGACTCGGTCGGCGCGACGACAGAGAAGGCCGTCGGCCTCATCGGGGGGCAGGTCACCGATTCCCTCGTCGTCACGGCCGCCGAGTTCCGCCGGACGTTCGGAGACACCGGTACGGAAATCCGTGAAGCCCTCGGAGACTGGTCCACCACCGCGCACGCCCACGCCTCCCGGATCGAGATGGTCTCCGACACCTCGGGCCGGACGATCGCCCTCCTGGAACAGACCCACGACTCCCTCGGCCGGCTCCCGGCCGCGATCTCCACGGTCCTGGCCGAACTGCCGGTCCGGGTGAAGGAGATCTCGGGAGGTGACTTCGCCGAGCTGGGGCTCGCGATCACCCGGCTGCAGTCCGCGGTGGATCGGGCGGCCGAGGCCGTCGAGACCTCCACCGCTGCTCCCGATCCCGTCCCTGACTCCGGCTCCGGCTCCGGTTTCAGCTTCGGTTTCGGCTCCTCACCGAAGGGCCGGTGATGGCCACCCGGCGCCGGAGGTCCACGCCGATCCTGCTGGCCGGCTGGCTCTTCGCCGACCTGCTGCTCGGTCTCACGATCATCATGCTGGGAGCCCAGGCACCGCCTTCGCGGCCCGCCGTACCCGTGGCCGGAGAGGGCACCGGCATCCCGACTCCCACCCCCTCGCCGACGCCGTCCCCCTGCGCGACCCGGATCGGAGGCGTCGGCGCCAAAGCGACCAAGATCACGTTCCGGGTGAACCCCGGTGCCGATGACGACGCGCTGGCCGCGAAGGTGAGGAAGGAGCTTCGAAAGCACCGGAAACATCTGGCCGGTCGGCACGCCGGCATGGTCCTGACCTTCGGCGCCAACGGCGCCGCCGGTCAGGGTGTCCATCTGGCCACCCGGGTCAACACGGCCCTGCGCACGACCTACCCGAACATCTTCCGAACCGCGGCGACCCGTAACTTCCATGACCTTGCCGCCCCCAGCGGGTCGATCTCCATGGAGGTCTACTTCGTGACGGACGGCTGCGCCCCTACTCCCAAGAACTGAGGATCACCTGATGGGTGAGCAGGTACTTCCCTTCTACCTGGTCTGCGATGAGTCCTACTCGATGCAGGGTGCGCCGTTGGACGCCATCAACCAGGAACTTCCGAACATCTACCGGGAGATCGCCAGCAACCCGGTGGTCGCCGACAAGACCCGGCTCGGCCTCATCGGGTTCAGCACGGGCGCCCAAGTGCTACTCCCCCTCGCCGATCTCAACGAGGTCCAGTCGTTCGCGCAGCTGACACCCCGGGGCGTCACCAACTACGGCGCCGCGTTCTCGCTGCTCCGCGCCACGATCGAGCAGGACATCAGAGAGCTCAAGCAGGCCGGGCACGCACCGTTCCGCCCGACCGTCTTCTTCCTCACCGACGGTCAGCCCACGGACGACTGGGCAGCCGCCCACCAGCAGCTGATCAGCCCCGGGTTCAAGGCCCGCCCGACCATTCTGGCCTTCGGCTTCGGTGATGTTCAGCCCGCGACGCTGAAGCAGGTGGCCACCTTCAGGGCTTTCATCGCCCACGGCGACGTGTCGCCCGCCCAGGCGCTCCGCGAGTTCGCCCGGCAGTTGCTCAACTCCGTGGTCCAGTCAGCAGTCGCCTCCGCCAACTCGTCGAACGGCGCGCTGATGGCCTTCCCCGAACAAGCCAAGGGCTACACGGTACTGGCCGCCGAACCCGTCTGATCCCACCCCAACCGGACCTCAGAGGAATCCCCCACGTGGAGCAGTCACACGGAAGCGCGCGACCCGAGCTGCCTGAGCCGGTCCAGGCGCTCCCCGAACCATCGACGCCGGTCCCGACGTTCCCGGAGCCGCTGGTCATCGGTCGACCGCCGATGCTGCGCTCGGACCCCGGTGTACTACCGACCCCCCATCCCGAGCATCTCGGACGCCCAGACAGTGAACTGGACGGCGCCGCGCTGCCCGGACTGGTCGTGCGGGCCGCCTCGATCCGGGGGGACGCACATCGCTACTACGGCACCCCTCGTCAGGACGCGATGGGACTGTGGCAGACCGGCGAGGCCCAGCTGCTGACCTGTGTCGCCGACGGGCTCGGCAGCAAGGAACTGTCTCACGCGGGGGCATCCCAGGCGTGTGCGTCCGCCTACCGAAATATCACCGATCTTCGGGCGTACACCGATCTCCAGGTCGCGGCGGAGTATCTCATCGAAGGCATCGCCGATGACATCCGCAAGCAGGCCGTGCAACACGAGGTGCCGGCGGACGCGCTGAGCACCACCTTCCTCGCCGCCGTCATCGACCAGAGCGCGGATGCCTCCTCGCATCGCGCCCGCCTCATGCGGGTCGGTGACAGCACGGCGTTCCTCCTGCGCAGGGGCGTCTGGGAGGAGTGCTTCGGGAAGGAGGGCGAGGAGACGATCGCCAGCTCGGCGACCCACGCGCTTCCCGGCGACATCGGGCATGTCGAGGTCGCGGTCGCCGACCTCGAACCGGGTGACATGCTGCTGCTCTGTACAGACGGCATCTCCACGCCGCTGACGCGGAACAGCCGGGTCGGTGACCAGCTCTCGGCGTGGTGGAGTCAGGCGGAGCCACCCTCCCTGCCGGAGTTCTTCTGGCAGTCCAGTTTCCGCGCCAAAAGCTATGACGACGACCGTACGGCGATCTGCGTCTGGAGGGTCTGAGATGGCCTTCGGCACGCACCCCCATGACCGGCAACGCACCTCGCTGTCACTGGAGTCCGAGCCGCTGGGCGAGGGCGGCCAGGGAGTGGTCACCCGGGTGCACGGCCCCGGTCCGCTCGTCTACAAGGAGTACATGCCGCAGGCCGGGACGGTGAACGGCCACGCCCTCGCCGACCTGGTGAGTTTCGGCCACGCCCTTCCCCCCGGGGACCGGCAGTTGCTCTTCGCCCACTGCGCGTGGCCGGTGGCACGGGTCCTGCACGGCGACCGGGTCACCGGGTTCCTCATGCATGAGGTCCCCGGCGAGTTCCGCGGGACCATCGGCGGCAAGTCCAAGCTGGTCGAGTTGCAGTACCTGCTCTACACCCCCAACTGGTCCTGGCAGGACCTGCACCAGCCGGACCTCGAAGGCCGAGTCACCATCGCCCTGCTCGCCGCCCAGTTGATCGACCTGCTGCACGGGCACGGGTTCGTGCTCGGCGATATCTCGTTCCGCAACCTGCTGTGGCGGCCGGCCCCGCCGTACCGGATATTCGTCCTCGACTGTGACGGCTTCCGCCGCCATGGCGGTGAGCCCGTGCTGCGGCAGGCGCACACCCCCGACTGGGACGATCCTCACCAGCCCGCCACCGGCCCCGATCTGGACACCGACCGCTACAAACTCGCACTGCTCATGGGCCGTCTGCTGACCCGCAACGCCTATGTCCGCCCCGGTGCGGAACCGGAGCTGCTTTCCGGGCTGGATCCGTACGTGGCCACCGCAGTCACCGGGTTGTTCGCCCAGGCAGCCACCCCGCGTGGGCTCCGCCCGACCGCCGCGGAGTGGGCTCAGGCGGTTCTCGGCCGCAGGCGGATCCTGCTGAACCGGCCCCCGGTCCGGCAGGTCACCGTGCCTCCCGAGCGGGCGGATATCCATCTCCCCGGCGCCAAGCGGCTCTCGCAGCCGATCCACTCAGTGCCGAAGGACCGTCTCCGTCCGGTGACACCGGCGGATGATCCTTCGAAAACGTCATCGGGAGAACCTCGCGTATATCTGCCGATCTCCCTGCCCTTCTCCGCGCCGCCTTCACCACCGCCCATGCGGTCGCGGCCTCCCATTGCGCCGCCTTCCCGGCCGCCTTCACCACCGCTCCCCCCGCCCCCCATGCGGTCGCTGCCCCGACCGCCTTCACCACCGCCCTCGCCACCCCTGCGGTCACTGCCCCCCGCCGCGTCGCCCGCACCGCGCCGAAGCTCTCCCGTCGCCCCGGCACCTGCCGAACCGGCCGCCCCGAGTCGGCCGCTGACGCTCGGCGAACGGGTCACCGCGTCCGACGAGTTCGCCGAGCAGCGGCGGATCTCCCCTGGCAATATCTCCGACGACAAGGTGGTCCTGCTGCTCGACGCACTGCAGGCGCGAGGCGGCCGTCTCGCCGTGACGGAGGTAGCGGCGCTGATCGGTGAGCCGGTGGACAGGACCCGGCTGCTGATGGTCACGGCGAAGCGGCTGCTCAATGTGGATGGTTACGACGTCCTCACGCTCAAGGACGGAGACCAGACCGTCGACCTGAACCTGGGGCTTCTGAAGGAACAGTTTCTCGACGAGGAGGTCGAACCGTGACACGTAAGGTCAGCCGGGCGAGACGGCGGCAGATCATCGACGCCCTGGGGCGCGGCACCGTACCGCAGAACGGGCTCGATCTCTTCGCGGTCGGCATGGAGCGGTTCGAGAAGGCGCTCGACGAGGACCTCACCGCCGTGACCGGAGGCAACGCCGGTTTCAAGGCGATCCGTGGCGAGTACGGCTCCGGCAAGACCTTCTTCGCGCGCTGGCTCGCCGAGCGGGCGAAGCGGATGAGGATGGCCACCAGCGAGATCCAGATCTCGGACACCCAGACTCCGCTGCACAAGCTGGAGACCGTCTACCGTGCCCTGATCAGCGGCCTCTCCACGGCCAGCAGCCCACCGAGCGCGCTGCGCGAGATCGTCGACACCTGGCTGCTCACCCTGGAGGACGACGCGAGTGCCGCGACGGGGATCGCCAAGGACGACCGGCGGGCGATGGTCTCGGCGGTCGACGAACTCATCGAGTCCCGGCTCACCGAGGCGGCCCAGAACGCTCCCGCCTTCGCGACCGCGCTGCGCTTCTACCGCCGGGCCAGGCTCGCCGGGGACCAGGCCACCGCGGACGGGTTACTGGCCTGGGTGGGCGGGGAGCCGAACGTGGCGGCGACGGTCCGCCGCTACGCGGGCATCAAGGGGAACCTGGACTCGGGGAACGCGCTCGGTTTCCTGCAGGGCCTGCTGACCGTGCTGCGCGACTGCGGTCATCCCGGACTGCTCGTGGTGCTCGACGAGATCGAGACGCTGCAGCGGATGCGCAGCGACATCCGGGAGCGGAGCCTCAACACGCTCCGGCAGCTCATCGACGAGATCGACAAGGGCCGGTTCCCCGGGCTCTATCTCGTCATCACCGGCACCCCCGCGTTCTACGACGGGCAGCAGGGGGTACAGCGACTCACGCCGCTGGCTCAGCGGCTGGCCACCGACTTCGACACCGACCCCCGGTTCGACACGGCCCACGCGGTGCAGATCCGGCTCACCGGTTTCGACACCGACAAGCTCGTCCAGCTCGGCTGCGCCGTACGCGACCTCTATGCCGAGGGGAATCCCGCCGAGGCGCGGATCAGGTCGCTGGTCGACGACGGCTACATCAAGGAACTGGCCACCGCCGTCGCGGGCCACCTGGGGGTGGGCACGGCACCGCGGACGTTCCTGCGCAAACTCGTCGCGGACGTGTTGCACCGGGTGGCCGAGCATGAGGAGTTCGCCCCCCGCAGGCACTACCGCCTGACCGTCCTCGACACCGAACTGAACGACGACGAGCGCAACGCGACCCGCCGGGTACCTCGGGCCGTGTCGGCGGACGAGGTGGAACTCGACCTGCTGTGATCGCGCTGCACCCGACGCTGGCCCACCACGTCACCAACACCCTCGGCTGGTCCCGGCTCCGGCCGCTGCAGGCCGATGCCCTCACCCCGATCGGGGACGGGCTGGACGCGCTGCTGGTCGCCCCGACCGCCGGGGGCAAGACCGAGGCGGTGGTGTTCCCGCTGCTCTCCATGATGGAGGAGCAGCGCTGGAGCGGCCTGTCGGTGATCTACGTGTGCCCGCTGAAGGCGCTGCTCAACAACCTGCTGCCACGGCTGCAGAGGTACGCGACCTGGCTGGGCAGGCGGGTGGAGCTCTGGCACGGCGATGTCTCCGCCTCGCGGCGGCAGTCGATCCTGCGTGACCCGCCGGACGTGCTGCTGACCACCCCGGAGTCGCTGGAGGCGATGTTCATCGGGACCCGGGTGGACCACCGGCGTTTCATGCGGGACCTGCGGACCGTGGTGGTGGACGAGGTGCACGCCTTCGCCAAGGACGATCGGGGCTGGCACCTGCTCTGCGTCCTGGAACGTCTCACCCACCTGGCCGAGCGCCCGATCCAGCGGATCGGTCTCTCGGCCACCGTCGGCAACCCCGGCGAGTTGCTCTCCTGGCTGCAGGGAACCGGTACGGACCGGCCCGCGCGGGTGATCTCCCCCGGGACGGTCACCGATTCCCGTTCCCCCGACATCGAGCTTGACTACGTCGGCTCCGTGGCGAACGCGGCACGGGTCATCGCCGCGTTGCACGCGGGTGAGAAGCGGCTGGTCTTCTGCGACTCCCGGCGCATGGTCGAGGAGCTGGGCGAGACGCTCCGCGGCCACGGCGTGACCACCTTCCTGTCCCACGCCTCGCTCTCCGCCGACGAACGCCGCCGCGCCGAGGAGGCCTTCGCCCAGGCCCGTGACTGCGTCATCGTCTCCACCTCCACCCTGGAGCTGGGGGTCGACGTCGGCGACTTGGACCGGGTCATCCAGATCAACGCGCCCTGGTCGGTCGCCTCGTTCCTGCAGCGGCTGGGCCGTACCGGCCGGCGCTCGGCGGGTACCCGCAACTGCCTGCTGCTGGCGCTGAGCCGGGACGACCTGCTCGCCGCGGCCGGTCTGCTGCGACTATGGGGAACGGGTTACGTCGAGCCCGTGCAGCCGCCGCCGAACCCCCGGCACATCGTCGCGCAGCAGTTGCTCGCGCTCACCCTGCAGGAGGGGCGGATCGGCGACTCGCTCTGGCCTGACTGGTGGAACGGCCTGTCCCCCTTCGAGCTTCGTTCCGCCCGACCCGTGCTCGACCACCTGGTCACCGAGGGGTTCCTCGAACGGGACGGCGGCATGCTGCTCATCGGGCCGGAGGCCGAGCAGCGCTTCGGGCATCGCCACTTCATGGACCTGACCGCAGTCTTCACCGCACCGCCGGAGTTCACCGTGCTGCACGGCAGCGTCGAGATCGGCCGTACCGATCCCGGTCTGCTGACCTCCTCGGTGCAGGGACCGCGTCTGCTGCTGCTGGCGGGGCGGACCTGGAAGGTCGATTGGATCGACTGGAAGCGGCGGCGGTGCTTCGTCGACCCCGTGGAGGGAACCGGAGGGGAGGCCCGCTGGACGTCCACCGCGTTCGGCGGCACGTCCTTCGCGCTGGCCCGCGCCATGCGGGACGTCGCCCTGGGCACCGACCCTCCGGTACGACTCACCCGCCGGGCCGTCGACGTACTCGCCAAGGTCCGCGCGGAGATCGCCGACACCGTCCACCCCGACGGCACCGTGATCGTGCGCGAGGACGGTGACCTTTACTGGTGGACCTGGGCGGGTTACCGGGGCAACGCCACGCTGATGGCCACCCTGGGGTCGCTGGCCGATCCCATCCATCGGGTGGACGACCTACGCGTCCGGCTCCGCGCCGACCTCACCGGACCGCTCCGGCGCGCTGACCTTCGCGCTCTCCACCTCCGGCACCCGCAGGTGGACGACAGGGCGCTGAACGGGCTCAAGTTCAACACCGCGCTACCGCGCGAACTCGCCGTCGAGACGCTGGCCGCCCGCCTGGCCGACTTCCCCGCCGCGGCCTACGTACTCACCGAACCGACACGTCTTCTGGTCCGGTGACCAGGGCGGTCGTCCTGGCTGCTTGAACCTGCCCGCCCCGGGGTGCGGCAACACACGCGCTCCGGGGTATCTGCCGCGACTTGAGTGCAATCCAATCAGACAAGAACGAGATACATCAATTAGTGATGATATGCATATATGCGACAGTCACAAGTCTTAATCTTGTGCATCGTATTCACACTATGATTCACTGGCGTCGCACGATCGCCCCCACCCCCTGGAAAAGCGAGGTCCCGCCATGCACGGAAACCCGCAACCCCCGCAGCACGGCCACCCCCAACCCCCTCCACAGGTGGTGATCGTGCAGCGGAAGCGAGGCGGCTGCCTGCGCGCGATCCTCATCGGCGCCGCCGTGCTGATCGGCCTGGTGGTGATCGGCGTCCTCCTCAGCGGAGGCGACAAGGACAGCGGGAACTCAGCGAGCTCGGACGACACCGCGGCCACCGACACCTCCGCCCCCGCGAAGAAGACCGAACCCAAGTCGGCGGGAATCGGCGACACCGTCAGGGACGGCAAGTTCGCCTTCAGGATCACCAAGATCGAGAAGGGCGTCGCGCGGGTCGGCGACGAGTACGTCGGATCTGATGCCCAGGGGCAGTACGTCCTGGTGCACGTCACCGTGAAGAACATCGGCGACGAGTCCCAGCTGTTCAGCGACTCCTCGCAGAAGCTCATCGACACCAAGGGCAGGCAGTACGACCCCGACTCCGGCGCCGCCGCCCTCGGGCTGAAGAATTCCAACGCCTTCCTCAACACCATCAACCCCGGCAACGCGGTCAACGGGATCCTGCTCTTCGACGTCCCGAAGAACTTCAGGATCAAGGCGATCGAACTACACGACTCCCCCTTCTCCGGCGGTGTCACCGTCGCCCTGAACGACTGACCACGCGCCCCTTTTCGGATCGAACCAGAGGAGGCCGCCCGGCGGTTCAGGCGCGAGGCCCGGATCATCGGCGTCCGTACCGCACGGAGCCGCAGGGTCATCTCATTACGGGAACGATCCATTCCTTCACGACCCGGCCACCACTAAAATCTCGTCCACTCGGAATCGTTCCTCCGAAGAGAAGCCTTGCTCGCGCCCGACCTCTGACGTCGCTCGTATCCCCAGGCGCCCATCACCTCGCCTCACCCCCCCCACGACTCGAAGGAGAAGGGAACCACGTGAGCGTGCAGCAGTCCCGGGCCCACGATCCCCAGCTGATCGACTCCAGCACGCGCCTGGTGGAGTTTCTCCGCGACCTCGCATCGGCCCGCCGGGCCCCGATCCGGGACCTCCGCCAACACAGTCAGGTGCTCTGGCTGGCAGACCTGCCGAACGAGGTCAAACCGGATCGCGAGGCAGGGCTGGGCGAGGTCTTCCTCTCCGTCGATCCCGTCCGGAGCGCACCACACCCGGCTCCCCCGGACAGGCTCGACGGCTGGCTGCGCCACGATGAGCTCATCGACGCCGAACTGGACGCTCCGGAGCTGTCCGAGACCGGTCCGCGCCGCATCGAGGAAACGGACGAGAACGGGCAGACGACGTCCCGCCGGTAGACCCGGCAGGACCGGCCCGAGGTGGTCAGGGCCTATGGCGACTGGCTGCCTTCCTGGCAGGCCTGGGCGGAGGCGGAACGGGAGCGGCAACGGCAGCAGCGCTGGTACCGCGACCTCTACTCGATCTCCAACCAACTGGACCAGGTCGAGGACCAGCTGGAACTGGTGCTGGCGACCGGCCTGCTCTCCTGTGAGGTGCCCGGCGGCCCGCGCGTCCGTAACCATCTGCTCGCCACCCGCCTCCATCTCCGGGTCGACCGGCACTCCCAGCGGGTGGACGTCCTGCTGGGCGAGACGGCGACCGTACTCCAGGACCGTGAGCTGCTTGACGAGCTCCTCGATGTGCTGTGCTGACGCTTACCAGCACTGCCGTTCGGCCCTGCTCGATCTCGACCCAGGAGCCGGGCAGCGCCCACAGCAGTTGCCCGGTGCCGCGCAGCTCACCCACCGGACCCACCCGGATCGACCAGTTCGGCCAGTGCCTCCTATCTCCCCCGCCGCAGGCGGTCAACGACGCCGGCGTCGGGGATGTCGTGCCGGTCTGCCGGCTCCTGCAGCGTCTCCTGGAGTTCCGTCACGCGAGGGCTGTCGTCAACCGAGGCAGGACCGGACGGCCTTGGCCAGGTTCGACGCCCGCGGGTCGTCGGGCCGGAAGTTCCAGAGGTTGGTCACGTAGCCGAAGCCGACACCGGCATCGGGGTCGGCGAAACCGATCGATCCGCCCGAGCCCGGGTGGCCGAACGACCCCGGCCCGGCCATCGGCAGCGGCGGGCAGGCTCGCCAGAACCCCAGTGACATGTAGAAGGAGCGGTCAGCCGGGATGTTCAGCCCCGGCGGCAGCCCGTGCATCGGCGTCTTGTCGGTCTGGACGGCTGTCATCTTCTCGACTGTTGACGGATCGAGCAGCCGCACCCCGTCGACGTCGCTGACCGTGGCGGCGTACATCCGCGCCACCGATCGCGCGTCCGCGAGCATGTTCGCGGCCGGGAACTCGGCCGCGCGCCAGGCACGCGTGGTGTGATAGCCGGTCGTGTTGTCCAGGGCGCCGCCGAGCTCGCCGGCGCGGGCTTGGACCGAGCCCGGGCCCCACACGGCGTTCACCCATACGGTGACGGTGTCCGCGTCGAGTCCGGTGATCGCGATCAGCCCGGCCGTGAGCTCCTCCACGCTGAACGGTGCGGCGTAGTGGATCCGGGCCACCCGTCTCTCCTGTTTCTCAGGCAGCCCGATCCAGGCGCTCAGTCCGAGCGGGGCGGCCACCTCCTCGGCGAAGAACCTGCCCAGTGACTTGCCGGAGATCCGGCGCACGACCTCCCCGACCAGGAACCCGAACGTGAAGCTGTGGTAGACGTGCTCGGTGCCCGGCTGCCACAGCGGCTTCTGCGCCTCGAGTGCACGGATGACCGGGTGCCATGCGCAGGCCTGCTCGAATGTCAGCGGTCCGTCGACGATCGGCAGACCGGCCTGGTGTGACAGTAACCAGCGCACCGGGATCTGGCCCTTGCCGGCAGCGCCGAACTCCGGCCAGTACCGGGCCACCGGGGCGTCCAGATCCAGCTCACCTCGCTGTGCCAGCATGTGGGCACAGATCGCGGTGGCACCTTTCGTGGTGGATGCGACCTGGACGATGGTGTTCTTGCGCCACGGTCGGTTCGCCTCGCGATCGGCGAGGCCGCCCCACAGGTTGACGACGGGGCGGCCGCCCACGTAGACGCTGCACGCCGCGCCGACCTCGCCAGGGTTGTCTTTGAAGTTCTTGCGGAACGCGTCGGCGACTTTTCCCCAGCCGTGCTCGACACCGTGCCCGGCATCGTCACCGCTCACGGAGGCGTTGGCGCGGCCGGCGAGGGCGGCGTGCGTGCTGGCGAGCGCGCCGGCACCCAGCACGCCCTTCAACACGGTCCGGCGCCCGACGTGTCCCTGTTCGGGTGTCCCGCTTGTCGTGTCCTCCATGCTGTATTCCTTTCTGGAGATCTGAAATGCAGGGAGTCTGAGACTTCTGGAGCAGACGTACGTCGGATCGACCGGGACGGTCCGTGTTGCTGGATCGGTGCGGCAAGAGTGGTGTGCGAGGAGCACGAGCAGTTTTCGTCGAAGGCGGACACGGCCGGCCATCGGTTCCATGCCGTCGTGTCGCTCCGGCTCGCACTTGGTGGTCTTGTCGTGGAACGCGAGCCGCCCTCGTCAGGGGGCCACCGGAATACGGGCGTAAACGGGCCGCGGACGCGATCGCCGCAGGCGAGCAGGCACAGCGGTGGCGGGCGGCCCGTACGTGCTCTCGCCTGTCATTGGTTCGTGGTTACGCGTCCCAGGTGACCGGGAGGCTCTTGACCCCGTAGATGTCGGCGGTCTCCGGGCGCAGGGCGACCTCTTCGGCGGGTACGGCCAGGCGCAGCGTGGGGAAGCGGTTGAGGAGTGCGGGGAAGGCGACGCGCATCTCGACGCGGGCGAGCTGCTGGCCCAGGCACTGGTGGATGCCGTGACTGAAGGCCAGGTGGCCGCCGTCCTGCCTGCGCAGGTCGAGCACGTGGGGGTTGGGGAAGCGCTCGGGGTCGCGGTTGGCGGTGTTGAGCGACAGGATGACCGTCGTACCGGCCGTGATGGTGTGGCCGCCCAGCTCGATGTCCTCCAGCGCGACCCTGTGGAACTGCTTGGCGACGCTCAGATACCGCAGCAGTTCTTCGACGGCCTGGTCGGTGAGCGTGGGCTCGGCGCGCAGCGCGGCGAGCTGGTCCGGGTTCCGCAGCAGCGCGAAGGTGCCCAGCGCCAGCATGTTCGCGGTGGTGTCGAACCCGGCCGACAGCAGGATCAGGGCCATCCCCTGCAGCTCCTCGTCGGTCAGGTCGCTGTCGAGCAGGTCGCTGAGCACGTCGTCGGTGGGGTTCGCGCGCTTGGCCGCCACCAACTCGGCGAGGTACTGCTGGGTCGCGGTGTAGGCCGCGATCAGCTCCTCGTCGCCGACCTCTCCGCCGAGGAACTTGTCGATGTTCTCCTGGAAGAAGCCCCGGTCCTCGTACGGCACGCCCAGCAGCTCGCAGATCACGATGGCGGGGATGGGCTTGGCGAACGCGGTCACCAGGTCCACCTGCGGTCCGGCCTTCTCCATGGCGTCCAGGTGGTCGGCGGTGATCTGCTCGACGCGTTCGGTGAGCAGTCGCATCCGGCGGACGGTGAACTTACCGACCAGTGGTTTGCGGTAGCGGCCGTGCTGTGGCTCGTCCATGAGGAGGAACTCGCCGGGCGGCGCCGGGGGGACCTCGATGTCGCCGTAGTCGATCAGCGGGTGGTGGCGCATGAGTTCCTTGCGCGAGCTGAATCGCGGGTCGGCCAGGAGCGCCCGGACCAGGTCGTAGCCGGTGACCAGCCAGCCCTGGTGCCCGTCGGGGAAGGGGAAGCGGCTGATCGGGCCGTGCTCGCGGGCGTCGATCAGCTCCTTGGGCGGGTCGAAGGGACAGCCGGACTGACGCGCCGCCGGCATCGTCGTGACGGTGTGGAGGGATTCAGTCATGATCTTCCCTGTCTCGCGATAGGACGTGTTGTGTGGAGCTCGAACTGTCCGCCACGCTCATCGGGATTACGACAAGCCCGACCGATATTGCCTAGGAGATCTTGCGGCGGTAGGTGTTCATGGCGAAGACGTACGCGACGATGAGGATGCCGACACACCAGGCCAGGGCGATCCAGATGTCGGTGCCGACCGGCTGCTGGGTGAACAGGTCGCGAATGGCGTTGACGATGGAGGTCACCGGCTGGTGCTCGGCGAAGACGCGCAGCGGGCCGGGCATGGTGTCGGTGGGCACGAACGCCGAGCTGAGGAAGGGCAGGAAGATGAGCGGGTAGGAGAACGCGCTCGCGCCGTCCACGGACTTCGCGGACAGACCGGCGATGACGGCGAGCCACGTCAACGCCAGGGTGAACAGGATCAGCATGCCGGCGACCGCGAGCCACGCCGGCACTCCCGCCCCCGAGCGGAAACCCATGAGCAGGGCGACGAGCACGACGACCACGAGCGAGATCAGATTGGCGACCAGCGAGGTCAGCACGTGCGCCCACAGCACCGACGACCGCGCGATCGGCATGGACTGGAAGCGCTCGAAGATGCCGCCCTTCATGTCCATGAACAGCCGGAACGCGGTGTAGGCGATGCCCGAGGCGACCGTGATGAGCAGAATGCCGGGCAGCAGGTAGTTCACATACGAGACCGACCCTGTGTTGATCGCGCCGCCGAACACGTAGACGAACATCAGCAGCATGGCGATCGGCATTATCGCGGTCGTGACGATGGTGTCCACGCTGCGTGTGATGTGGCGCAGGGAGCGTCCCAGCAGGACGGCGGTGTCACCGAAGAAATGCTTGCTCATCGTTGTTCCTTACTTGCGTACCGAGATGCGGTGTTTGTCGGCGTCGCCGTCCTTGCCGTCGGTGCCGACGAGGGTGAGGAAGATGTCCTCCAGGGTCGGTTGCTTCTCGACGTATTCGACCTTGGCGGGCGGGAGTAGCTGCTTGAGTTCGGCCAGGGTGCCGTTCACGATGATCCGGCCCTGGTGCAGGATCGCGATCCGGTCGGCGAGGTGTTCGGCCTCGTCCAGGTACTGCGTGGTGAGCAGCACCGTCGTGCCTTGGGCGGCGAGTTCCCTGACGGCCTGCCACACCTCGATGCGCGCCTGGGGATCGAGCCCGGTCGTCGGCTCGTCGAGGAAGACGACTGGCGGATTGCCGATGAGGCTCATCGCGATGTCCAGGCGGCGGCGCATGCCACCTGAATACGTCGACACCCTGCGCGCGCCCGCGTCGGTCAGCGAGAAACGCCTCAGCAGGTCATCGGCGATCTGGCCGGGATTCTTGAGATGCCGTAACCGGGCGACCAGCACGAGGTTCTCCCGCCCGCTGAGGATCTCGTCGACGGCGGCGAACTGTCCGGTGAGGCTGATGGACTCTCGCACGTTCGCCGGTTGCGTGGCGACGTCGAAGCCGTTGACGCCGGCCGTCCCCGCGTCCGCCTTGAGCAGCGTGGACAGGATCTTCACGACCGTGGTCTTGCCCGCCCCGTTCGAGCCGAGCAGGGCGAAGATGCTGCCCCGCGCCACGGTGAAGTCCACGCCGCGCAGCACATGCAGGTCCTTGTACGACTTCTCCAGACCTTGCACCTGGATCGCCTGGGCTTGCTGTGTCGTCATCAGTCTGTCCTGTCCTTTCTTGCGGTGTTTTCGCCGGCGGCGCGTTCGATGGCGCCGGTGAAGCGGTTCCGCTCCCGGGTTCTGTACTGCCCGATCGGGTAGTTGGCCACGAACGCCTCCACGAACTCCACGGGGTCTTCCCCGAAGATGCCGCGGATTGGGGTTCCGTCCGCCGCGCTCTGTTCGAACAGATCGGCAAGATCCTCATACATCGCCATCGCGCCGGCGCCGTCCGCCGGCCCGAAGTGCATCAGGTACCGCTCCAGCGCTTCGACGGCCGTGCGATAGTTCTCGGGAAGCTGCTTGATGCGCGCCTTGTACTGCCGGTAGCGCCGCTTGTCCTCGAGCGACCCGGTGACCACCTCCAGGTACTGCAGGTAGCGGCTCTTCGGCTCGTTCGACCCTGTGACCACGTCTACTTCCCTCCTTCGCGGAGTTGTTCGAGCCTCTCGGTGAGGAAGCTCCAGTTCCTCCAGAACTCTTCGAGGTACTTCCGTCCTTGAGCGTTCAGGGAGTACACCTTGCGCGGCGGCCCCTTCTCGGACGGGACCTTCTCCACGTCGACGAGGCCGCGCTGCTCGATCCTGACGAGCAGCGCGTAGATGGTGCCCTCGGCGATGTCGGAGAAGCCCTGCTCCCGCAGCCACGCCGTGATCTCGTAGCCGTACGCGGGCCGGCCGGACAGGATCGCCAGAACGATGCCCTCCAGCGTTCCCTTGAGCATCTCCGTCAGTTGCTTGCCCACGGAACACCCCCTGCCGCTACTCGGTGACGCTAACTACCAGTACAAAGTAACACCGACTACTGGTACCTAGCAACACCGAATAGCGGCAGGGGGCAATCGGGGGCCGCGAGCATGTGGGGGCGGGCAGCCTGATCTCGGAGTGAACGCCGACCATCAGGTGGCCGGGGAGCGCCGCCACCAGCTCGTTCTTCTGCAGCAGGTCGAGCAGGCCGTCCTCGAAGGGATCGCCGTCGCCGCGCGAGGTGACCGGGCCGCGCACCTGGTCCGCCACCGGGAACAGGCAGAGCGTCACGACCGACGCGACGCACGCCACGGCCACCCGGTACGGCGAACGCGCGGCCGTCCGTACAGGAACGTCAGGATGAGCGCGGACGCGGTGAGAGCGGCGCTGTGCCAGAGCGGCTGGTGTGCGGGCCGGCGAGGTCATGGGCGGACCGGGCCAGCCAGACCGGCCAGAAAAGGTTGACCACGCCCCAGAACCCCACGAGGGCGAAGTGATCATTGGTGAAGGCGAACGCCAGCGGTGCGACGAAGAACGGCAGCGCCATGGACGCCACCCCCGACCACACGGTGCCCCTGCCCCACCTGCCGTCCCCGGCCTGGGCCACGAGGGTCAGCAGCATCCAGAGCAGCCAGGTCAACCCGTCCAGTTGGACGATCTCGAAGCCTCCTTCGAGGCTCCGGAGATCGAGAAGGCCGAGCACCTCCTCACCGATCGAGCCCGCCACGGCGAGCGTCCCAGCCGCCAGCGCGGTGAGCCGTAGCGCGCGGGAGGCGCCGTCCAGCACCCGGTAGAACAGCACCACCAGGGCGAGCTGTCCTAGCTCTTCCAGGTCGTAGGTCCGCCAAGGCAGATAGGCCGCGAACCAATCGAGCGAAAAGAGGGCCACATTGACATAGAGCGCCACCCGCAGCAGGCGGACGGCTCTCCCCTGCTCGCCGATCTCCCCGGCGACCCGCCCGCGGAGAATCTGCCACAGCGCCCAGCCCTGCGCCGCACCGACCAGGAGCAGGAACAACACCTGCCGGCCCGCGCCCGGCTCTCCCGGGAGAACCACCAACGGCCGGAGAACCCTGTCGTCACCGCTCACCAGCGCGACGACCCCGAATGCGACCACCGCGGCCAGATAACCGCCCACGACGAATGCGGCCAGCCATCCGAAACGATATCGACGGCCGGAACGGATGGAACGCATATGTACTTCCCGGGGGGCGAGAAAGCGAACAAAGCGCTCAACCCTAATCGAGCTCCGACCCCGGATGTACTTTCACGCCACCGCCGATACGATCCGGATCTCTCCAACCGCGCTTTCATCCCGGCCACAAGGCGGGCGTCCTGCCCGCGGCGTCGGATACCCCGGAAAGCCGGGTCAGACGGTGCCGATTTTTACCGCGGTGACCGCCATCGTGGTGTAGGGCATCGTGAAGCCGCCCCCGATCGCGTCGATGGCTGCCCCGACGTCTGCCAGTACTTCGGCCAGTTTGTCCGCCGGGAGCCGGGTGAGGCCACCGGTCGTGGGCAGCAGATCCAGCCACTCGTCGCGGGTGTAGAACCGCTCCCAGTCGAATCGCCACTGCTCCGGGTCGCCGAACTCGTCCGCCTTTCGGATTCCGTCGGCGAACACGGTGAACATCTCCTGGTAGATGTCCAGGCCCTGCTTCGGTGGCCGGCCGTTGAACGGCGAGTCGGGCACCACCCGCCGATAGACCGCCGTGAGGGCCTCCGCGATGGCGGGCGGCGGCTCGAAGACATGCGCGAACACCGCCAGCCGGCCGCCGGGCCGCAGGACCTGGGCCGCCTTCACGGCGCCCGCGACCGGGTCCACCCAGTGCCAGGCCTGGCCCGCGATGACCGCGTCGAACGTTCGGCCGGCCGGGTCCCAGGCCTCGAACGTCGCCACCTGCACCTCGACCCCGCTGTGCCGCGCGAACTCGGCCATCCGCTCATCGGGGTCGACGCCCAGCACTGTGCAGCCGGCCGCCTGGAACTGCCGGGCCGCTATGCCGGTGCCGCAGCCGACGTCCAGGACGTCGGGCCCGGGGCCGGCGGCGACGATCCGCTCCACGAGGGCGTCGGGATAGCGGGGCCGGGCCCGGTCGTAGCGTTCGGCGTCCGCCCCGAACGACTCCGCCACCTGTCTGGCCTTGTGCGGCTCATTCTCGGAAGGGTGCGATTGTCCCTGCGGTATAGTGGGCATGCGCCCGACCAGCCCGGCCATCCCGAAAAGAACGATGGCTCCCGCAACCGCGACACGCTTGACGCTTGGCACCGTCGAACTCCACTTCGCCCTCCGGC